>OMQE01000185.1 GCA_900313155.1 uncultured Rhodospirillaceae bacterium
TTCCATTCAAGAACGAATTGCCGGTTACCATTATGCCTACGGTATTTGGCCGGACAGCTATCAGGCACCGCACCCGTATAGTATTCATGATTATTTTGACAAGACGACAATGACTATGTTTGAGCGTGCGTTCACCAAGGGCAATGACCGACCGACAGCGCTGGAGTGGCAGACTCAGCTCGAATTTATTTTAAAAAATTTGAAGCAATGTAAAAAAGACCATAACCACGCATATTTTACCTCTAAAGGTTGCGGTTTGTGTATGGTTAGCGAAAAAATTAAAGCGCGGCTTGATGATTATAAAAAACATCAGGAAGAACCGCAAACCGTGCGCGGTATGGATTTGAAAAAGCTGGAAACAGAAGATATTCCACAAAAGCAACAGGATAAGGAACATCGTGACCAACAGCTGACTTATTGGTATTATGGTTTTGTGGGCGGGTATTTATTGTTTTGGACTTTTTTTTATAAGATTGCGTCAGTATTTGGTGACATGCTCCGTTCAGCCGGCGTTTTTGTGCAATTGATGCTGTTTTTGGCAATGGCACTGGGGGCGCACAAATTGCTAGAAAAGTCTGCGACATGTTTTCCGAATGCAAAAAATCAAAATATTTTCAGCATGATGAATATGTATGCCATTATATGTCTGCTGATTGCGTTAATAACCGTAAATGGTTTATCTGCCGATATTTTTTCGCTTAATGATGTTAATCCATAGTTTCTTTTGGGAAACTATATCACCTAAAAGTGCCTACTTTTCAAATAAAAAAACATATCTTATATTGAACTAAAGATGGATTTTTTATGGGGTGTGTCAAAATGAAAGCAATCAATAAATTAAAGATTTCCGGTGCATTGGTTTATCCGCTGATTGAGGGTGGAAAAGGGATTAACGGTACAGACGGAAAAAGTTCCGGCGCTTGGGCTAAAGAAGGCGGTGTTGGGACAATTTCAATGGTGAGTCCGACGGAAGTTTCGTCAACAGGCTCGATTATTCCGGAAGTTTTTCATGAAAAAATTCGCGCTATGCGGCATCGGGAAATGGTTGAATATGCTATTCGTGGCGGCATCAGCCAAGCACAAATTGCTCATGAAGTTGCCGGTGGTAACGGGCGTATTCATATCAATATGCTTTGGGAAATGGCAGATTCCGAAGAAGTTATTACGCGGGTTTTAGATGGTGCAAAAGGGCTTATCCACGGGGTAACCTGCGGTGCGGGATTGCCGTATAATTTAGGTAAAATTGCTTCAGAACATCAGGTTTATTATTATCCGATTATTTCTTCGGCGCGCGCTATGACTATTTTATGGAAGCGTTCATTTAAGAACTATGCCGAATATTTGGGCGGTGTGGTGTATGAGGATCCATGGCTCGCCGGCGGACATAACGGGCTGTCAAATGCCGAAAATCCGTTGCAACCGGAGCGCCCGTATGAACGTTTGGTGGCATTACGTAAGGCTTTGAAGGAAATCGGATTGCCGGAACTGCCAATTATTATAGCCGGCGGCGTGTGGAGTTTGAGTGATTGGCAGGACTATATTGATAATCCGGAACTTGGTAATGTGGCGTTTCAGTTTGGAACGCGCCCGATGATAACCCAAGAAAGCCCGATTAGTGATGCGTGGAAAATGCTGATGCTTCGTGCGCAAAAAGGTGATGTGATTTTGCAAAAATTCAGTCCGACCGGCTTTTTCTCATCAGCAATCAAAAATCGGTTCTTAAGTAATTTGATACGTCGGAAAAAGGCCGAAATCGGTTACAGTGATACTGCCACCGAGGAGATGACTTTGTTGTTGCCAATTGTGCCACATAAAGCAGTATATATTCGTGCCGAAGATAAAGAAAAAGTTGAAGAACAGCGTAAATTGGGATATTCTATGATAAAAGAAACACCGGACTCTACGCTTGTTTTCTTAACGCCAAACGAATGGTTGGAAATGCAAAAAGAGCGTGCCGAATGTGTGGGGTGTTTGTCGCAATGCCAATTTTCCGGATGGTCGCGTGCCACCGGTTCTACCGGCAAAATTCCGGACCCGCGCACATATTGTATTCATCACACGCTGATGGATATTGGTCATGGCGGCGATATTGAGGATAATTTGGCATTTGCCGGACACAATGTTTATCGTTTCGGACAAGACCCGATGTATGCGCATAATCATATTCCGAGCGTGCACGAATTATTCAAAGCAATTTTAGCCGGTAAATAGATTTTTACAACGAGTCTGACTTTTTCTGCGGTGGTAAAAAGAAAGTTTGTTGACCAAAATCAGCTTATGAGCCAAATGAAGACTCAAAAAAATGAAAAATTAGTAAAAAAAGGTGTTGACTCTTGAAAAGAACGTGCATATAATCCGCTTAATTTTGAAAAGTGGTGATCAACTTTTTGAATGGTTTATATAATTGAAAATTAATGGAGATTAAATTTGGCTCGTATAGCTGGTGTAAATATTCCAAGCGCCAAGAAGATTGAAATCGCACTGACGTATATCTTCGGCATTGGTCGTAAGTCTGCTCAAGACATTTGCTCTAAATCGGGTATTGATGCTAACCGTCGCGTTAACGATTTATCTGATGAAGAAATTATGAAAATTCGTGAAGTAATCGATGGCGGATACTTGGTAGAAGGTGAACTTCGTCGTGAAGTGGGAACAAATATCAAACGTTTGATGGATTTGGGCTGCTACCGTGGTTTGAGACATCGTAAAGGTCTGCCGGTGCGCGGTCAGAGCACAAAACAAAATGCTCGTACGCGTAAAGGTAAACGTAAGACAATTGCGAATAAGAAGAAATAGTGAGGGTGCAAATGGCTAAGGCAACAATTCAGAAAAAAAGAA
>OMQE01000067.1 GCA_900313155.1 uncultured Rhodospirillaceae bacterium
ATTTTAGATTTGCGTAAGCGCCTGAATGCCATTTATGCTCAAAACACCGGTCAAAAATTATCGGTAATTGAAAAAGCCATGGATAGAGATAATTTTATGACACCTACCGAGGCTTTAGACTTTGGTTTAATTGATCATATTATTACTAACCGTTCAGAAATCAAATAGGAGGAAAAATGAGCAAAAAAGATAACGAAAAAGATAAGGAAGAGGAAGATATTTTGCATTGCTCGTTTTGCGGCAAAAGCCAAAAAGAAGTTAAAAAGCTGATTGCCGGCCGCGGGGTTTATATTTGTGATGAATGTATAGATGTCTGCCATACCATTATGGAAGAAGAAATCAACGAGGCTGAAACCGAGGCTAAAGCCGTTGCCGGCGATTTACCGCTGATGGATAAATTGCCGACACCTTCTAAAATCAAAGACTTTCTTGATGAATATGTGATTGGTCAGGACTATGCCAAAAAGGTGCTTTCGGTTGCGGTATATAACCACTACAAGCGCCTGAATAATCCGAAAAAAGGCGAGGTTGATATTACCAAATCTAACGTTATTTTAATTGGCTCAACCGGTTGCGGTAAAACGCTTTTGGCACAAACATTGGCGCGGGTGCTGAATGTGCCGTTTGCCATTGCCGACGCCACCACATTAACCGAAGCCGGCTATGTTGGCGAAGACGTTGAAAACATTATTTTGAAACTGGTGCAAAATGCTAATTATGATATAGAAAAGGCTCAGCGCGGGATTATTTATATTGATGAAATAGATAAAATTTCACGCAAAACCGACGGACCATCAATTACCCGCGATGTTTCAGGCGAGGGCGTTCAACAGGCTCTGCTGAAAATAGTTGAAGGCACGGTGGCTAATGTGCCGCCGCAGGGGGGGCGCAAGCATCCGCAACAAGAATTTTTGCACGTTGATACCACCAATATTTTGTTTATTTGCGGTGGTGCTTTTGCCGGTTTGGAAAAAATTATTGAAAAACACGGACACGAAAATAACAATTCCATCGGGTTCGGCGCGAAGGTAGAAAAAGATGAAAAGAGTATCGGACAAATTTTGAAAGACGTGCGTCCGGAAGATTTGGTTAAATATGGCCTGATTCCGGAATTTACCGGTCGTATGCCGGTAATTGCCACACTTGATGAACTTGATGAAACAGCTTTGATAAAAGTTTTAACCGAGCCGAAAAATGCTCTGGTCAGCCAATATATTTCATTGTTTGATATGGATGATGTCAAGCTTACCATTCTGCCGGAAGCCATGCAGGCAATTGCAAAATTGGCAATTGAACGCAAAACCGGTGCCAGAGGTCTGCGTGCCATTATGGAAGAGATTTTGATGGAATGGATGTATGAACTACCGGATAAAAAAGATGTTTCCGAACTGGTGATAGATGCCAAAGTTGTGACCGAACACGCCAAGCCGAAACTGATTAAAGCTCGCTTGAAAAAAACAGCTTAATTTACCTGTTATTCAATATATTGACGAGCATAAAATCCTCAAGATGAGATGCGTTTGGGATGTCCTAGTATCTTGAGTAAAGAAATCAGAAATTTGCTTTCAGCCAATTTTGAACATTTTGGTCGCTGATGGTTGAGAGTGCTGCGTTAATATGCGCTTCTATCAAAATTTGGCGGGCGTTTTCAAGTGTAATTCCCCGTGCCTGCATATAGAACAATTGTTCAGGGTCTAAATCTCCGCAAGTGTTTCCGTGAGAGCACTTCACATCATCGGCAAAAATTTCCAATTCCGGCTTGGCATCAATTTCGGCTTTATCGCTCAACAAAAGTGCGTGATGTTGCTGATAGCCTTCGGTTTGCTGGGCATCAGGCGCAATATGGATTTTACCCTGAAACACACCATTAGACAAGCCGTCTGCCACGCCTTTAACCAGTTGATTAGAAGTGGTATGTGCCGCTAAATGGCTGATGTCGGTAGTGATATCGCTCACGCCGTTTTGCGATAAGCGATATGCGCCGTTAACAATTGCCGAAGCCCCTTCTTGTTGCAACAAAATATGGCTTTCATGCCGACTGAGCGCACATTCTCTTTGAGCAACAAAGCTTTCATATTTGGCATTTGAACGCACATTGACACTGTTTAATGCAATATGGCGCGCATCTGATGCTTCTTTTATAAAAGCATAGTGCTTGAGTTGCGCTTCGTTTTGCAGATAAATTTCATTGACAATATTGTTGAAATAAAACGCATTGTCTTCACCGTCAAAATATTCCACTATTGTTGCTTGTGCGCGGTTTTCAAGTATAATAATATTACGGATGGCACTTAATTGCCGATTGTTATTATGTTGGTGATAATGTATAAAAATCGGTCGGTCAACAACCGTGCCGCGCGCCACAACCAACACCAATCCTTGTTCCAATAAAGCCGTATTCATCGCCGCAAACGGGAATTTGCCTATATCGAATGATTTGTTCAAATATTTTTTAATTTCACCGTCATAAATAGCTTCAACCAAAGATTTAGCTTCCACTCCTTGAGGTAAGTCAAAATGTTCG
>OMQE01000036.1 GCA_900313155.1 uncultured Rhodospirillaceae bacterium
GAGCAAGAAAGCGAAGAATTTCGCTATATGTACACCGATATGTATAACCTCTATCCGAGTATCGGCGCGGTCAATTTTTTGCGCGCACATTTTAATATGACACAGTTTGATGCGGGTGTTCCGGCAACATTTGGCTCTTGTTTAATGAAAATATCGCGTAATAAGGTTGAGCCGCCTGATGAAGTTAAGGGGCTGATTGCCCGCACATATTTATATATGCAACAAACTTATCCGCGCTATCGTATCGGCGAACCGATGAGGGGAATTTTGAAAGCTTGGGATAAAAAATTTCCAATTACCAAGTGGGAGTGCCGACGAGCTTACAGAATTGAAAAGCTTCAGGGTAACGCTAATGAAATTGTTAAACCGAAATGCCAAGAAAAAGGTTGGTATAAAGGATAAAAGGAGAGGGGGATGGTAACACAATTTTCGCGCACGGAAATGCTGATAGGGAGTAACGGATTAGCTAAGTTACAGAAGGCGCGTGTTGCCGTGTTCGGTATTGGCGGCGTTGGCGGATATGTGGTTGAAGCTTTGGCTCGAGCCGGTGTTGGTGCGCTCGATTTGGTAGATAATGATGAAGTGAGCTTGAGCAATATCAATCGACAGATTATTGCCTTACATTCAACTATTGGTCAGCCAAAAGCAGAGGTGGCTGCCGCTCGATGTGTTGATATTAACCCTTACATAAAGTTAAACATTCATAAATGTTTTTATCTACCTGAAAATAGTGATGTTTTTGATTTTAGCCAATACGATTATGTGGTTGATGCCATTGATACCGTTTCCGGTAAAATTGCGTTGGTTGAGCAAGCAACAAAAGCCGGTGTGCCGATTATTTGTGCTATGGGGGCGGGCAATAAACTTGATGCAACAAAGCTTGAAGTGACCGACATCAGCAAAACTCACACTTGCCCTTTGGCAAAGGTGATGCGCCAAGAGCTTCGGCGGCGCGGCATTCAGCATTTAAAGGTGGTTTATTCAACCGAACCGGCGCTTGCACCGCAAATTTGTGATGAAACGAGTCATAAGCGGCAAACGCCGGGGAGCATTTCTTTTGTGCCTTCGGTTATGGGACTTTTGATGGCCGGTGAAGTGATTAACGATTTACTGAAAAGATGAAAAAAAAGAGCCATACCGTCACGGCATAGCTCTTTTTTTATAATAATTAATCAAGCCCCTGATAAGAGCTGATAGCAATTAACTTAGCATCAGTCTTATTGTAGGTAATCTTGATTTTTTTTGCGGACCAGCGGACCTCCGGTATTATGCTGGCGTAAGTGTAGAAAGTTTTACCTTCCTGACCTTCCAAACGGAAGTAGTAAGCACCACCCTCTTGTACCTTTTCCAGCACCACAGCCTCGAGAGTTACCTCCGAGCGCTTGTCGGTAGTCTGAAGCTTGGAAGCTTTAACGGCAATATGCTTGTGGTAAGAATCCACATAAGCAGCCTTAGCCTCTTCCAGAGTTTTTCCTACACCTACAACATCTTTGCTGTCGGCACTGCAGAAAGCGTAATACTTCACTGTCAGGTCGGCATTGGCAACAAATGTTGCAAAGAAGGTATTCATACCTTCGATGTTGTAAAACACCGGTTCGGTCAGACGCAATATGCTGTCGTTGACCTGAATGCTGATATTATCATAGGTGTTTGTTCTTAGAACTCTAACAGCCTCAGCTTCTGAGATACCGTCACGCTTATAATACGTGGCAACCCCCGTTCGGATATCTACCAACATATAACCTTCGGTATCGAAGGTGCCGGTTTTGGCTTGAATGCCGACGTAATAGCAGCATCCGCTTTTTGTTTGGACGATATCCATACCGGCACATGGCTGCAGCAGTCCTTCGTTGCTATCCCAATGGAAGTAGCCATTAGGATATTCACCCCAGTTAATGATTCGCTCATAAACAAGCCATTCAGGGTAAATACGATTAACAAACTTTGGAGCATCTTGTGGTGTATACCACTTGATATCTCCTGTTTGCACATCGACAACAGCTACACCTGTCACATCATAGGTGAACATATCTATCACCTTTTTCATAGTGGTAACAGGTGCAAACGGACGGCCATTCTCATCGATTTCGAAATTAAAATCGTCAAGAATAACATCTGCGTAGCCATTTTGGCGCAGGTGACGCTCAAGGTTGTAGCCCCAGTTGGCACCGGAGGTGCTGAATGGGTCGGCCTCATGCGTATAACGGATTTGGATATTTTCTCCGTTCACCTTGCCCACAATGTAGGCATCGCCACTGGTCGCATTGACCAGCACATAGGCCGGTGACCACTTTTGAGCGTTCCAAGTCCAGTAGAACTTGTGCTCAAGGATTCCGACATAAACTAGCTGATCGTCAAAATCCAAGCGGTATTTCTTGCCATCGACGGTTTCGACGTCAGCATGAACACTGGCGCTTTGAAGTGTAAGTTCTGAAACCTCATAAGTGTTTTTCAAATCACCCATATTGTTCAGAATCTTACGCATTGCCACTTCGCCCGTCACGAGCTTCATTTTCTCCACCGGAATTGGGGAGAAAGCGGCAGTAGCTCCATTAGTATTTTTGCGGACATCGATAGTATCTACCACATTAAGCAGATTTCTCTGCGCTTGAGTGTGGAGATTATCCCATGAATAGGCATATGCCAACAGCATGAGACCGACACCAACCAGCACTCCCAAAAAAGTGCGGCAAATGGCTTTGTTTTCGAGTTCCAGCCCCGTATCACCATCCGACACTCTCAGTGAAGTGATGAAGATACTGATTGCGGCAAACACCACTAGCTCTACATACATTGGCCAACAATTGTACGCGAAGGTTGGCATTGAAAAATAGTTCACCATGTGGAATGCGCCACCGATGAACAATCCACTGCCAAGCACCCACGCCCAGCTTTTTTTATTTGCCGGCTTCTCTGCAAAGTAGTTAAAAATTACATACAGAGAGACTAAAATCAATGAAAATACGAAATACAACATACTCTCATTTTTTTGCGCTTTTTAGAGGTGCGCCGGATTTCCTTAGGTCCAACCTCATAATTTTTAAATAAATAATTTTTTTGTAATGCCATTCTATCGAAAATATCTAATTTTGTCAATTGAATTTGTATGAAGAAATTTGATAAAAATAATAAAATGTAACTTTTTTAATGATTTTTGCAAAATTTTATGATATTCTGCTTAATGTAATTAAGGAGAAGTTTGATGAAGTGTTATAAATGCGGTGCGGAAAAGACGGTGAAAAACGGTAAGGTTTTCGGCTGGCAACGCTATAAATGCAAAGAATGCGGCTACCAATTTACCAAAACAGCTCCCAGCGGAAAACCGATACATCTTAAACTGATGGCACATAATCTGTATGCAGCCGGTTTTTCGATGCGGCAAATTGCCAAAATTATCGGTATTACCGCACAGTCGGTTTCTCGCTGGATTAATAAATGGCACACGGCTTATGAAACCGAACAAGGTAATGTCCAGATTATGTATGAAGTTGATGCGGATAATATCTTGGATTGTATGAATATCGGGCAAAAATCAAAGTGTATTTTACTGACGAATTTTCTGCCTTCCGGCGCTAAAGCTCATATTGTGATTGAGGTTCCGGAAAAAGAATTATATCATTATTAAAGTTACAAAACGTTTTTTTTGCTTGATTTTAAGAAACGACTTTTCTATTTTGCCTCAGATTTAGTATTTTATATAGAAAGGTTAGTCATGAAAGTTCGCAAAATCAAAAGTCGGAAAATTTATCAAAATGCCGGTTATGCCTTGGCTCTTATCGGTTTTGGGTGGTGGCTGAACAGCCATTTGTCGCCGCGTGCCGATAACAGTTGGATGATGCAGGTGCTGTCTGTGCAAGTGCAAGGGCTGCAACAACAAGATGTTTCAGCCAAAAAGAAGTATATTGCTCAAGTAGAGGCTATTAACAGCGTTGATGTGATGCCGCAAGTTTCCGGATATTTGGAAGAACAGCGCTTTCAAGACGGAGCCGAGGTTAAAGTTGGTGATGTGCTATTTGTGATTGAACAACGTCGGTATAAAGATAATTTGAAGGCTGCCGAAGCTTCGCGTAAACAATTAGCAGCAGACTATAAGCGTTTGGTTTCTTTACACAACAAAAAATTTATTTCCGATAAAGAATTGGAAGCGGCCGATAGTGCGCTGAAAAATGCCGAGGCGGCTGAAGATTTAGCCAAGCTGAACTTGGAATATACGTTAGTTAAATCTCCGATAGACGGTGTTATTGGTAAAAGTTTGGTTTCGGTCGGCAATTTAATCGGCGGACAAAAAATGGCGCGTATTGTGCAAACATCTCCGATTCGGATTGCTTTTTCCGTTACCGATAAGGAGCGTTCCGAATTTATGGATAAACTGGACGAAGCCGAAGATGTGTTTGTTGATGTGGTGATGCCGAACGGAACGGTGGAAACTCAAAAAGCCCAAAATTTGTTCTTCAGTAACGAGGTGAATGCCGATACCGCAACTATTCCGGTATATTTGGAGTTTTCAAACAAAGAAAATTTATTGGTGCCGGGAAATTATGTTGATATATATATGCGTTTTACCTCTCGAAAAATGGCGCTTTTGGTGCCACAAACCGCCTTGGCTGAAGACGCCAGCGGAACGTATGTGATGACGGTGGAACAACAAGGCGAGGGAGATGCTTATGTGGCTAGGCAAAAATATATTCAGCTCGGTGATGTGATAGACGATATGCAAATTGTGCTCTCCGGATTGCAGGAAGATGATAAAGTTGTGGTGCAGGGAATTCAAAAGGTGCGCGACAACGGTGCTGTTAAACCAATTTTTGTAGATGCAAAATAAGGAGTAGAGTACAATGTTTTCAGCATTTTTTATCAGAAGACCGCGTTTTTCGTTTGTTATTTCTATTGTTATTGTTTTAGTCGGTTTTTTGGCTTTGCTTAATTTGCCGATTGCCCTATATCCGGAGGTAACACCGCCGCAAATTACGGTCAGCGCCAAATATCCGGGGGCCAGTGCCGATGTTATTGCCCGCACAATAGGTATTCCGCTAGAAGATGAAATTAACGGTGTGGAAGATATGTTGTATATGGATTCTTCTTCAGAAGATTCTGCCTATACATTAACGGTAACATTCAAGACAGGTATTGATCCGGATATGGCTCAAGTCAAAGTGCAAAATCGCGTGCAACAGGCAACCGCTAAATTGCCTGATGAGGTGACAAGACAAGGGATTTCAGTCAAACGGCAATCATCAAATATTTTAGGATTTATTGTTTTTTCTTCTCCAAGCGGCAGTATGGATGAAAAACAGGTGGCGGACTATGTGTATAATAATGTGCAACGTCCGTTGGCCAAAATTCACGGTGTCGGTTCAGTAGAGGTTTATGCCGCACAACTCAGTATGAGGGTTTGGCTTAATGCCGATAAAATGGCGGCCATGCAAATCAATGCAGGTGAAATATATA
>OMQE01000112.1 GCA_900313155.1 uncultured Rhodospirillaceae bacterium
CAAGAAAACTATATTACGGAGTTAGCAAAAGGCATCGATTCGCCACAATTACGAGAAATCGTGGAAAAATTGGGACGCCAAGTGGTGTTGGAAAATAAGTGATTACAGGAGATTGGGAAAGTGGAAAAAATAATCAAAAAAATCAGCAATATTATTTCGTTTGTTGTGGTCTTTTTTCTTTCTGCCGTGTTTTACTTTAATTTTAAGGGATTTTCGTATGTTGATGGTCAACTGGTGCTGACAAAGCAAATTGCTCAAGCTGCCCCGCAAAACGGCATTGCCACTATTGGACCGAGTAATATTCGTATCACGGCCAGTGACAGATATGCCATCGGTTCTTCAACGGCACCTTGGACGCTTTATGAATATTCATCTATGGGGTGTCCGCATTGTGCAGATTTTCATTTGGAGGTTTTGCCGAAGCTTATTCAAGATTATGTTGATTCGGGATATATGCGTGTTATATTTGTGCATTTTCCACTAGATAAAAAGTCAATGAAAGCGGCACTATTGGCACATTGTATGGGTTATGAAGACTATCATGCTTTTGTGGCGAAGTTGTTTGACTATCAGCGTTCATGGTGGTTAGATGAAGACGATGACAGATTATTACAATATGCGGCGGAATTCGGTTTAGGTTATGATGAAGCGCAAATGTGTTTGCACAATGATAATACCGCGCAAGATATTGTAACTAACCGCCAACAGGCACTTACCCAATTTCATGTTAATGGCACACCGGCATTGGTTTTAAGCGGACCGGACGGTAACGAAGTTATTCAAGGCGTAATTGGTTATGGAAAACTCAAACAATATTTTGATAACCGCTTAGGAATTGAACAAACAGAGGTTCAATAATGCGCGAATCGGGAAAAGACATTACCGATATTGATGCACGAATTGCGCAACTTAAACAAAAACAGGCAATATCTAAACATCAAAAATCGCAAACCGCAAAGTTTTGGGAAAATGCCGTGCGTGTTGCCGCAGAATTTGTCGCCCCGATATTTGTGGGAATAAGTATTGGGTATCTTTTAGATAAATGTTTTGACACCCGCATATTTTTTATGCTAATACTAGCTATCTTTGGTTTGGCGGCCGGTATGTTGAACGTTTATCGGGCGGCCAAGCAAATGGAAAAGGATATACATAGGAGCGAATAACAATGGAAAATCCTTTGGAACAATTTGAGATAAAAAAACTCTTTCCATGGCAAGTGGGAAATGTGGATTTATCTTTCACTAATTCATCACTGTGTATGATTGTCACTGTGAGTGTGATTGTTCTGTCACTTTTATTGGCTTTAAGAAAAAGCGCTATTGTTCCGACCAAAGGACAAGCTTTTGCCGAATCGATATATGATTTTATTCAAGGCATGATTGGCGAAACGTTAGGGCACGAAGGCGTTAAGTTTGTTTCTTTTATATTCACCTTGTTCACGTTTATTGCTGTTGGTAATATGCTGGGACTTTTGCCATATAGCTTTACTTTTACATCGCATATTGCGGCTGTAGGAACTTTATCGTTGTTTTGCTTGTTGCTCAATATCTATTTCGGAATCAAACATCGCGGATTAGGATATTTTAGAACCTTCTTTCCGGAAGGATTGCCGATTTTTATGGCACCACTGATTGTACCGGTAGAAACACTATCGTTGCTCGCCAAACCCTTTAGTCTGACTATTCGTTTGGCGGTCAATATGTCGGTGGGACATATTATGTTGGAAGTTTTGGGCACATTTATTATGGCAATGGGTCTGTTCGGATTTATTCCACTGGTTGCTGATATGTGCATCATCATGTTTGAATTGTTCGTCACTTTGTTGCAAGCCTACATATACACAACATTGAGCTGTGTCTATTTAAGCCAAGCCATCAGCGACGAAGAATAAAAAAATTTTTTTTGAACTAACTTTTATATAGAAAGGAAATAACAATGGAAAACGAAATTTTACAAGATAAATCAATGGCCTTTATTGCTGCCGGTATTTGCGCTATTGCAATGAGTGCCGCTGCTTGGGGTTTGACAAAGTTGTGGACATCTTTGATTGAAACAGTGGGTCGTAATCCGCAAGTGAAAAAAGATGTTACTTTGTTTGGTTTTATCGGTATGGGTTCCATCGAATCTATTGCTCTGTACATTTTGGTTATTGCCATTTTGATGATTTTGTAATTTGTTTTTTTAGTTGTTTAAAGGGGACGTTATGCCGCAGTTAGATTGGTCAACGTTTGTATCGCAAGCATTTTGGTTGCTGGTGTGTTTTTGTGCACTATGGTTTTTGCTGTCAAAATTGGTAACACCAAAGTTGGCAGACGTGATTGAGCAACGCAAGCGAAAAATTGATGATTATATACAAAAAGCCGATGCACTCAACTCTGCGGCAAAGGTCTCTTTGAATAAATATAATGAAACATTGGCTAACGCCAAAGCAGATGCCGAAAAGAAGCTTGGCGATGGTCGTTTGGAGCTGAAAGCCAAACTTGCCGAAACCGAACAAAATATGACGGCGGAGCTGAACAAAAAAATTGCAGATAATGAATTTTTGCTCGCTTCCGAAAAAAAAGATACAATGTTGCAAATTGAGAATATTTCGCAGGATTTAGCATATAGTATTTTGCAAAAGCTCGGGTTTGCCGGTATCAGCCGTCAAGATATTGCAAATGTTGCACAGCGGGAGAAAAACAATGGTTGATGAAATCAATGTGGTACCTATTGATGAACAGGCTACGGATATGTTGCCGTTTGACAGCAATGGGATTATTGATTCAACACAAAATGCCATTGTGGGAGCGGCAGAAAATGTATCGCAGGCGATAGATGCCGGAAAAGCTGCTGTTCAAGAACACATTCACGAAGCGCCATTCTATACGGAAGTTCATTTTTGGATAGGTGTGGCATTTGTGCTTGCCGTGTTGGTTTTGCTTAAACCGGCATACAAGTTCATTAAAGGCGCTTTGCAACGTCGGGTTCAGCGTGTGATTGACGACATTGACGAAGCCATAAAATTGCGTGATGATGCGCAGGCTTTGTTGGCAGATTATGAACGCAAATTTGTTAATGCCGAACAGGAGGCGGCACAAATTTTGGAACAAGGTGCTCTCAACTTACAGCGCTTGCAAAAAAATGAAACCGAGCGCATGAAAACTGAGCTTAAGAATAAAGAAAAAGAGGCTGAACGGCGTATTAAATCTTCTACAGAAAAAGCCAAATCTGAAATCAATTTATCTGCGAGTCGTTTGTCTGTTGATTTAGCCCAAAAAGCAATTGCTCAATATTTACAAAAAACCGAACAAAGCAAGTTGGTTGATGACGCAATTGATGAGTTGGATAAATTCATTAAAGCCTCATAATCGGATTTTGAATACAACAAAAAATTTATAGAAAATTTTACCAAAAAAAATAGATAAAGTCTTTGGCTGTTTATCGTTTGCTAAGTTGTGATAAGACAATATAAAAAATAGGTGCGCCGATAAAACGGGGCACCTTTAATTCAGTTAATCGGTGAGAAATTCAGTTCCGAAAACCCATTCCGCGATCCATAACAGAAAATAGAAAAACATCATCAAAAGAAATACGAACAGACGAATCGCCTGCATCCATAAATACACCAGTATAGTCGCATATACCAAGGCTGCTAGATAGGCAAAAGGTGCTCGCAAATCCTGATGAGTTAAATCATACATAGGACCGGCTGCAACAACCAACATCAGTATAACACTGGTAACCATACATGCACGCGCCAAAATACGCACTTTGGGGTGCTTATACATAAACTGTGCCGGTAACCAAAAGTCAAAACCGTCTTGATCCGACAGCCCCGGTTGTTTCAACGCAATTGCCACTTTGTCACGGTCAATAAATTCACAGACCATCACCACCAATGTCAGCACCATAATGGCTACACCGACAAAACCAAAATAATTCCAAAACTGTTCCATAATTATATTTTTTAGAGGTTTATAATAATAGTTTAAATCAGGGCATAAAATAGCACACTTCCCATTAAAGTCAAGCAAAACGGGAAGTGCGTCTTTTAAGAATATCTTGAAATATTATTCTGATTTTGCGGTTTCTTCAGCGGCTTTTTTATCTCGCCAAAAACGTAGCACCGTGAATGGAATAGTGCAGACATAACACAATGTGAACAAACCCAATGTTAACCAAGGTTTGGTCAACAGACAGCTAATCAAAAGCACAAACATCACCATCAACGGTAAAAACCATTCGGCATTGATTTTAGTCTTTTTAAGCGACAAAGTCGGAATACGGCTCACCATGAAAAACGCCACCATCAACATCAAAGCGCTGCAAACAAATCGGTTACGCAGGATATATTCTAAATTTTCATTATCAAACCAAATCAATATCGGCATTACAGCCATTGCTGCCGCCATTGGTGCCGGCACGCCGACAAAATAGTGCGACCAATATTCAGGAACCGACGAATCTTCAAGCATGGTATTAAAACGTGCCAAGCGCATAGCCATTGCCGCCGCAAACATCAGCGAAAAAATCCACCCCCAATGCGGTAATGCATTTAAACTCCATTGATACATCAAAATTGCCGGAGCTACTCCGAAACTGACAAAGTCGGAAAGCGAATCCAGTTCGGCACCGAATTTTGATGAGGCTTTCAGTTTGCGTGCCACCCGACCATCTAAGCCGTCAAACACACAAGCTAAAAAAATGCAACCAATGGCATACATCCAGTTGCCTATAATGGCGTAGCGAATAGTGGTCACGCCGGCACACAAAGCCATTAGAGTTACGATATTAGGTGCCATTTTGCGGAAAGGCACTTCTTTCAGTTTGCCGATTGTTTTTTTCTTAATCACATGTCGTGACATCGACATTGTTCTTTTAGTCATTATCTGATTTCTCCTTCAATTCGCGGAGCATCCGAGTTGATATGAGCCACAATTGTTTCACCGGCAATCATTTGTTGTCCCACACAAATTTGCGGTTCAACCTTATCCGGTAAGTATAAATCAACATAGCCGCCAAAACGAATACCGCCGAATCGCTGTCCGGCTAAAAATTCATCTCCGTTTTTGGCGCTGTTGACAATTCTCTTACTGCAAACAGTTGCGATTTGGACAAGTGCAAAATCATAAGTTCCGTTACGCAAAACAAACATATTTTTTTCGTTATTTATATCTGCCTTATCTAATGAACCGGAAAAATTTTTACCGGCATCATAAAAGGTTTTAGTCACCTTCCCTTTTATCGGCATACGGTTAATTTGCACACCAAACAAGCTGGTAAAAACACACACGCGGGTGTAGTTTTTAGAGCCCAAACCGAGGGCGTCCGGTCCTTTTTCGCGGGTAATGGAAATCACCATACCATCAGCTGGTGCAACCACCGCATCAGACAGAACCGGTGTTATGCGTGCCGGATCACGGAAGCAGTAAAAGCTCAAAATTGTGATAGCAAACAAAACACACCCTAAAGGAAACCACAACATGGTCACCACTAAAGAAAGCAATGCCAATGAACTGACAAACTTCCACCCATCTTCGTTGATGTTTGGGAACAGGCTACCACGCAATGATGTATCAACAGACTTCATCTCAGATCTCCTTTAAGAATACCGAAACGCTGTTTCCGACGTATTCTCTAAGTTATTAAGAGGGAGGCATTCCCTCTTTCCGAGAGAGGATTTAAGCATATTTTTTAAAAAAATACAAGTTTTATGTTGCAATTGTCAAAAATATTATGTATAAAGTTTTTCAGTTAATGCGCTTGTGGCGGAATCGGTAGACGCTGCAGACTTAAAATCTGTTGGGATTTATCCCGTGCCAGTTCAAGTCTGGCCTAGCGCA
>OMQE01000037.1 GCA_900313155.1 uncultured Rhodospirillaceae bacterium
CATCAGAAAAAAATTGAACAGCTGAAAACAAATCTGGATAGCGAAATTAGAAACTATATCAAAACCTATAATGCCACAATGCGTTCCTATCGTGACAAGGTTAATAATGCACTGGCTCAAAGAAAGGCTAACAGCATCCAACAAAAAATCATCAGTGCAGCTGACGATATTACAGCCGTTAGTGTTGCCAATTCGGCAATACAATGTGTGCGCCAAAAAATTATTGAAAAAATAGACAATGCCGCACAAAAATATCAACAAATGCAATCTTCAAATGATATTTATTATGCCGAAAACACAAGCCAAATCCAAGGTGTTCATATTGATATGATTAAGGATATTCAAAAAATCGGCGACGAAGTTTTAACCGGTTGCGGAGATATTGAGGATACCGTGCTGGCAAATGTGACGGTTAAAGCAATTGTTGAAGGTATAATGTCTATGTGCGAGAAAGATTATTGCACAACTTCGGAAACAGATAATGGAGACGAGGCTGTTTATTTTGTAAGTTTAACCGGTAAAGAACGGGATTTTAGAGCGCCGACCGGTCCACTAAAATTTGCATTACCGCCTTTAAGAGAAGTATTCTATTTTGATGAATTTGATTATGACAATGTTGAGCGCTATTTTGAGGGCGATGAAGAACCTTTGGATAACCGAGAAATTACAATAACCGGCGATAGTTTTTTAAACAGCGGTGCCGAAATTCCGGAAATATGGAAATATATTTTGAAAGTTAGAACTTTTGAAGAAAAGGAATTTGATTTAGAGGCTTTGTTTAATCGCGGACATCCGATAATCGCGGTGGAACGTGCCGGCATTTTTCCTTGCCATTATGAAGGAAAGATAATGGATGTGTCTTATCGTCAAGATGGCGCAAAGGTCATATTTGCCTATAATGACGAGGGACTGAAAAATAATGTGATAGACCAAACATGCCGTTTATTTGGTCATAAAGACGGTAAAATTGTTGATACCGAAAGCGATTATGCCGAATTTATTCCATATATCAAAATATTACCTGATGGCACAATCAAACGCGTACCACCGACAAACGTTTTGGAAACAAGCGAACTTGGGCAGGTTTTGGCTTATATTCCGGAGCCCGGAAGCGAAATTTTAGCACTTTTTGGTCAAAAAGAACAGTTTAAGCTTTCGTATAATCAGGCATTTTTGAGCGCCGTTAATACCTTAAATCGGGCGGAAGGAATAGATGAAGATAATGAGTCTTTGGAACAATATAAATACGCTACAAGAATTATGTTTAGGCATAATCAGTTTGGCGACTATTTGGATTTTGTAGAACTTAAAGAGCAGGCGGAAGAAATGCTTGAACGCTATAAGGATAAAATGGAAGAAGTTCGGCAAAAATTGCAAGAAATTTTTAATGAATTCGGAGATACAATAAGCGAAGATTTTGATTTAGCTAATGACGAGGATTACGACATGGCAGCAAATTCTTTTGATGGTTACAAAGCAGCTTATATACGTCAGGCAACTGAGAAATTAGACATTATCCGCGGTTTGAAGACCGTAGATGATATTCAAGATAAAGCCGATAAGCTTGAGCAAAAGCTGGATATTTTGGAATTGGACGAAGATGAAGTTGCCGAATTATTGGGGAATGAAGACATTTCCGAAGTGGAGTATAAAATAAAGCAAGCCACAGCCAACAATGGTATTGCTGATAAATATGCTCAAAAAGGTTCGGAAGAACTGGAAAGACAAATTCGCCAAATGATTAAACCATATTGTGCGGTTTATGCAAAATAAGTAAAAGGGGTGTAAGGTGGCTGAACTGGGACAAGCTAATAAACAACAATATCTGACAAATGGGCAAAAGGCTCATGCCCAAAGTCAATATCAGCCGGAATATATCACAGAAGCGGCATATCAGGCAACTTCTGCAAAAGAGGTCTATTTCCGCTGGCTTTCGCGTTTGGTTATTTTGTGTGCAGTTCTTTCTTTGGGTTTCTTTTTATGCGCAACTTTAGTGATTTTTCGTTTGGCACCGGAAATTATTGTTGAACCGTTGCTGATTACCACACAAACGGAATCCGGTAATATGGTTCGCGTTGAGCCGATGACGCAAAAAATGCCATCTATTCGCCAATTGACTGAGATGCACATTAAACAATATGTTATTTTGCGCAATACGGTAATCAATGACGAAGAAGAAATGCGCACGCGTTGGGGACCCGGCGGAATTGTGCACTACTTATCAGCACCGCCGGTATATAGTGAGTTTGTCGGTCGAAATGCCCAAGCGGTCAATAAAATGTTTGATAACGAGTATTCCAGTGAGGTTCGTATTGACAGTATTAAAAAAATCAGTGAACGCAGTCCGGTATGGTATGTTAATTTTACCATCTATAATCTGTCGCGCACTCATGGCGGTGATGGTGCATTGGTATTAAAAACGGTTCGTTTTCGCGCGTCGGTTACGCCAAAGTTTTATCCGGAACGTAAGGCCGTTTATGCGCGCATTGTGAATCCTCTCGGGTTTACGGTTGTCAAATACAGTCAAGATTTGATTAGAGAATAGCATAGCGACAATATTTTATTTGTTTAATTTATTTTAATCTTTTTTGCTTACAATAAAATCCAAAGGAGTATTCTCTGCACGCCTTAATGTGCCTGAATGCAAGGAATTTCCTTAAGTATAGCCGATTCTATACTTTGAAGCAAAAAAATGTAGAGAGATGTAATATGTTTAAAAAAATTTTGATAACGGGAACAATATTGGCTTTAACCGCCTGCAGTTTGTTCGGTTCATATTACGAGCCGGAAACGGTTGGTATTGGTAAAGATGTTAATGAGCTCAAGCTTTCGCCATGCGCCTGTATGCATATTGAAATGATAAAAAATGTACCGGATTGGTTTTTGGAAACAATATAGTAAGGATTTGAATCTATGGCAGATCAATTGGGGATAGGCAATACACAGCAAAAGCTCTTGGGAGATACCAAACAGCGTCCGAGCGGTTATAACGGTGCACCGCGCCATGTTAATCGCAACGAAGACAGTTTGGTGGTTAATGCCAGTGAAAAGCGCTATTTATGGACGGCACGTGCATTTGCGGTAGTTACGGCAATCAGCTTGTGCTGCAATTTGATTTTGCTTTTGACAATTTCAAACATTTTGCCATTGTATCGTGTTGAGCCGTATCTGCTTACTTTATCAAACAAAGATGAGCAAGTCTATAACATTATTCCATATACACGTTCCATGGAGTCGCAAAAATCTATAACTGAAACATTTGTCCGCGAATATGTATTGTTGCGTACCACGCTTCTCTCCGACGTTGATGAAATGCAATCTCGCTGGCAAACCGGTGGAGATTTGCAGGAAATGTCATCAAATTTGGTTTATCAAGACTTTTTGAGCAATACGGGACGAAAATTGTTGCAGCGTATGCGTCAAGACGGCTTGACCAGTAATGTGCGCATTTTAACGGTTAATGAAGTAGGCGACGGGCTTTGGCAGGTTGAATATGTTGTTGACTACTTCTTGCCATCGTCATATACGCCTCGCACCATTAAATATCGGGCGAGTTTGAAAATTCAGTATCAACCGCGCCGTGTGCAGTATAAGGAACGTCTGAAAAATCCGGTTGGATTTAAGGTCATTTCATACGGCACAAAACAAATTAAAGAATAAGGATAACAAAATGAAAACAGGTTTGAAAAATTGGATATTTGTTATTTTAAGTGTTTTGCTTAGCAGTCAGGCTCAGGCAAAGCTTTTGGAAGAAGATACTATGGATCAATATGCCGAGCAGTCGCAAGGTAATTATCAGCCGATGAATTTGAATTATGCCGGTTTTAATTCTTTGGGAATGGTGCAAAGCGCATGGCAGGATCCGTTACAGAATTTAGGTGAGGGACAAAGCAAACCTGCATACTCAAAATATTATTGGTCACCTGATTTGGTTTTACCGATTCGCTTGCGTGAAGCTATGATGACGCTGGTTAACTTTCCGGAATGGGAGCTGATTGAAAATATTTATATCGGCGATACAAATTCTTTTGACGGACAAATTTCCGGCCCGAACACCTTGCTTTTATATCCGCGTGCCGGTACCAATGTTGGTGTAGATAGTAATATTATCGTTTTCGGTCGTTCGGGGAACAAGTATGTTTTCTATGTTAAGAGCGAAGGGGTAAATACGGAGCGCCTGACTAACTCCATTATTGATATTGATGTCGTCGATGGCGCCGGCGCATCGGGAGGTAGTCCCAGGGGTGGCTCGGGGGTATTAGGCGGTTCCGGCAATTCAGGACATATTAACGCTAATAACTACTACGGGCGTAATGGTAAGTCAGTTGATTCTACTTTTACCAAGCGCTTTTTGAAAGAAGATTGGTTAAAAAGTATTCCGCTTGATCCGGCAAAGTTCCGTTTTGATATTGAAATTTACGTTCCGAATCCGGATGATGTGGTGATTGCGCCGGAACGTGTTTGGCGCGATGATATTTTCACATATATAGATTTGGGTGAAAAAGCCCTGAATATGGTTCAACGCCCAATCGTAACGTTGATTGTTGAACGTGTTGAAACGCCGGTTGGTTTCAGAACCAAAGGTCCAAACAATCGATTAATTATTGTCGAGGGCATTGGTGATATGGTAATGCGCAACGGTAAGCGTATGGTTTGCCTCAAGCTTCGTCGTTCAGATGATGAAGGGACGCAATATGTCAGTTATGCCGATGATGATAATGCATGGGATGTTGGCCCCAAAATTCCGAATGGCGCAAATGGCGGTAATGGTAGCGCAGGCGGAGCTGGCAACATGAGTGGTGTCAACGGCGGAAATTCAGCCAACGGCGCCGGCGGGGCTAATGTTGGAAATGGCGTCAACGGCGGTGGCATGAATGGTTCTATGATGACCGCCGGCGGTGTTTGTATGGCTACCGGTTGTGGCGATTTAGATTATAGCAAAATGACGCGTATTGACCGTTCACATGGCGGTTCAATGCAAAATCCGTATCCGCAATATAAATATGGCAGTGCGTTCAATGGTGATTCGGCCGGCAGTTTATCAGTTGAACTCGGTACTGACTCCAATGTTAATAACTTGGAAAGCACTTGGCAAGATTTATCCAAACGCTATCCGTCGTTATTGGGTGGCTATGAACCATTCTATTCGGTAGACGCTCCGGCAGACGGACAGGGTAAAGAATTGTTCCATCTTCGTGTCGGTCCGATAAAAAATTTGGACAGCGGGGATTCACTCTGCAGTCAATTAGGGCGCAACGGTGTATTCTGCAGTGTTATAAGGATGCAATAAAATGGCAAAAGAAGTCTTATCACATTCGGACAGATATGTTCGCAAGACCAACCGCATTATTTTAATCGTGGGGATTATTGCTCTATGTTTGTTTGTGTTCGGACTTATGCTTTTAGGTGCAGAAGAACCTGAAGTTGAAGAAAAATTTGATGTCGAAACCACAATAGATGACGAAACAAATTTAGGAATGAACAATGCGGCACAAACCAATGCTGAAATAGAATTCGGGGAAGCTGAAACGGAAGAGCATCCAATTACACTGACGCCAAACCCGATTAACATGGGGCAAGTTGTGCTCGGACATGAGGCCACCAATGTTTTAACAATAGGCACGCATGGTAAATTTGCCATTAGGATTGTTTCGGTAGATTTGGAAGATGCGCCGTTTGAAGGATTTTCGTTCGAATCTAATTGCGCGGGTAAAGAACTCCGCGGTAAAATTACCTGCAATGTTTTAATGCGTTGGTTGCCGACTGTTGCCGCCAATGTTCAGAATAATTTTAAGGTGATATGGCACGAAACCCGCCTTTCGGAGCGTGATGCCAAGCATGACGAAGTTCCGGTTTTTGGAAACGCCGTAACTAAAGAAGACTGCAATTTCTGTGATACAGGAATCAATGTTGGGAGCACCGGTGGTAATTTGGAAGGTTCGGGTAATTTGCGCTATGCAGTTGGACCGGACGGACGAATTATCGGTGCAATTGGTGAAGATGGTATTGTGCGTGATGCCAATGGTAATGAAATTGGCCGTGTAAATGCTGATGGTTTGGCTGTTGACCGTGACGGCAACGTTATCGGTGTGGCCTCAACCGGTAAGCTTTTAATGGACGCTAATGGTAATGTAATCGGTTATGTTGATGCCGATGGTATCGCCTACGATATGGACGGAAATGTGATTGGCAGAATGTTGCCTGACGGCACTGTTGTTGACGCAGAAGGCAGAGTGGTAGGTAAAGCGGTTGACTATGGTTATGTTTATGATGCTGATGGGAATATCATTGGCCGCGTTTTACCGGATGGTTCAGTTGTTGATTTAGACGGAAATATCATTGGTAAGGTAAATGAAAAAGGCGAAGTTGTAGATTTTAATGGCAATATCATCGGCAAAGTTGCCAAGTCAGGCGAAGTGATGTTTGATGAAAACGGTAACGCTTTGGGTATTGTTATGCCAAATGGCAATATTGTTAATGAAAATGGTGATGTTGTCGGCCGCGTTGACAAAGATGGTAATGCCGTAAGCTTGCAAAGTATCGGTAAAAGAGGTGCCGGAGCTCAATTAGCTATAGATAAAGATGGTAATGTTATCGGCTACATTGATGAAAATGGTGTTGTTCGCGATTTTAATGGTAATATCATTGGTCATGTTGATAAAGATGGCAACATAGTTGATGAAAACGGCAATATCATTGGTAAAGTTTCTGATGATTGGGGAGATTTGGCATTAGATGAAAACGGCAATGTTATCGGCTATATTGATAAGGACGGTTTAGTTCATCGAGGTGATGAAATTATCGGCTATACAAATAACAAGGGGGAAATTATCGGTAATTTAGACGATGAAGGCATGATTATTGGTCAGCAGGGCGAAAATATGAATCTTGCTTATGATGAGAATGGTAACATTATCGGCTACATTGATGAAAATGGTGTTGTTCGTGATTTTAACGGCAACATTATCGGTCATGTAGATGAAAATGGTAACATCATTGATGAAAACGGTAATATTATCGGTCATCGCGGCGCAGGTGCAAAGTTGGCTTATGATGTGAGTGGTAATGTTATCGGCTATGTTGACGATAAAAATATTGTGCGCGATTTCAGTAATAATATACTTGGAATTGTTGATAAAAATGGTAATATACACGGTTTTGGCTTGCAGGTTGTCGGTCGAATGATTAACAAAAATCTGTTGCCGATAACGCCTGATGGCCGGATTTTAGGTGTCGTGAATAATCGTGGAGAGGTGATTAATGGTCAACAGGTTGTCGGCAAAATGCAACCAAGCGGTTTGGTAACCGATGTATCCGGTGCGCGAATTTTAGCCAAGGGTGTCAATCCGGGGGTGATTGTTAACTGGGGTTGTAATTTCTCCGCACGTTTAGATAAAGATGGTGTTGTGCGCCGTGATAATGCTGAAACAACAGACAGAGTATATGCCGACGGTACAGTTTGGAGCACCGAGGGCAAATTTGAAGGAGTGACCATTAAAACCGGTAGTGTGTATGACAATGAATGCCAATATATAGGTGAGGCCTCTTCTGATGGTTATGTGCGTGATTCTAACGGTCGAGAAGTTGGCTGTTTGAACCCTGATGGCACAGTTTTAGATTTAGAAGAACCGCGCATTAAAGGGCACTTGGTAGAGCAATTGGCTGTTTATTCTGCAAATTGGGACGATATAGGCACGCTTGAAGCCAACGGAACATTGCGCAACAACAAAGGTGTTGCTATTGGGTGTATGAATAATAACGGCGAAGTGATGGATAGATACAATGCTATTATTGGTAAGGTTTCTAAAGCCAAATACGCCTTTGATTTTGACGGCAAATACTTGGGTCGTTTTGATAAAAGCGGTCGCATACATCTTTCTGGTGTTGACAAAGCTCAACTCTATATGGATAAATATGTTGCAGATAAAAACAAAAACATTATCGGTTATGCCGCTCCGGAGGTTAATGTTTTGATAGATTCCGCTGGCAAAATTCTCGGTCATCTCTTCCCTGACGGTAACGTTTATGACGAAGGCGGCTCGCTTGTGGGTAAAATCAATGGTGGAGAAAACGGCATTTATAATAATATACCGGCAAAGTTTTTATATCCGTCTATGGTCGTAGATATGGACGGAAGCTTGCTGGGCAAAGTTAATTATGATATGAACGTCGTTGATTTCAAAGGCTCGGTTATCGGTCAAATTAATGCTAACGGGCAAATGTTTAATGCTGCCGGTTGGCAAATTGGCGGTGTTGTTAAGCAAGGCGGTGTTCGTGCTTATGACGGTGCATACTTGGGATATGTTTTACAAAACGGTGATGTCGTTGAGCTTGAAAATGTAGATGCCGGCGAAAATCGGTACCGCCGCGGAGATATTACCGGTCGTGTTGTGCCGGATGGTCATGTGGTTAAAGATCGTCGCATTATCGGTGAAGTTTTGCCACAAACACTGATGGTAGATGTTTTTGGTAATTATATGGGCTATTCCAATGATTTAGGTGTTGTCGTTCATAAAGACGGCACAGTGGTTGCGGCATTGTTGCCAGGCGGTGCCACTGCAACTAATTTAAGCCCGATGCCGCAAGGTTTTGTGGTAGATTTTTCAGGTAATGTTATCGGTATTGTTTTACCAACCGGAGAATTTGTTGACACTCGTAAGGTTATATCCGGCCGCGTGCTTGCTGATAGTAAGGTCTTAAATGGTGAGGGCAAAATTTTGGGCGAAGTTGTCAGCGGTGATATTGTTATTGGTAATGATGATAAGCCGAAGGGCATTGTCGGCTTTGATGGTAAAGTCTATAACCATGGTTCTGTTGTTGGTAGAATTGTAACAGATTTGCTTGCACTTGACTTACAAAACAATGTTTTGGGACATGTTCATAATATTGGTCACACCGTTCTTTCCAATAACGGAGATTTTCTGGGACGTGTTGCTGCCAATGGTCGTGTTATTGAAAACGGCAATCGGGAAATCGGATATATAAAGAGCAACGGCTCGTTTGTTGATGCAGATAAAAATGTTTCGGGCTACAGTCTGACAGAAGCTGCTAAAAATCGGAGGAATTAAATATGGGGCGATTGGTAAAATATTTAAGTCTGTTTTCAGCGATTGTATTCGTTGGCGGTGTTTCGTCAATTGCTAAGGCAGCCGAAATTACGGCAATAAATTTTGAAGGTCAGCCAATCGGACAAGTTATTTCCACCGGTTTGGTGATTAGTCCTGATGGTGATAATATAGGTTATATGACGGCTGACAGCTTGATTATGGACGAAGACAATAAAATTATTGGCGGGGTTGTGCCACAAGGAATTGCCATTGGTGTAGACAACCGCTTGCTGGGTAAAGTTCATACCGATGGTATGGTGCGCGGTTTCAGCGGCACAGATATCGGTCGAGTGTTGCCAAACGGGCTTATTATTAGTTCTACTTCCGAAGTTATCGGTGCGGTGTTGTATCCGGGGTTAATATATTCTGCCGAGGGACAAGCAATTGGACGCTTGACCGGTGCAGGTATATATACAAACTTAGAAGGACAGGAAATAGGTTTTGTGTCAGCCAATGGTTATGCCTACAAAAAATCCGGCGATACATACGTTTTAGATGGTCGATTGCTTTCGGCAAAAATGGTTGTTGCTTTGGACGGACGTTTTATCGGCAGTTTGTCGCCATCTGGTAAAGTTATTGATTTTGAAGGCAAGGAAATCGGAACCGTTCATGCCAACGGTTATGCTTATGATGCTTCCGGAAAAATTATCGGCGGTTTGGTGATGAGCTCCTACGCATTTGATATGCTTGGACAATATATGGGGGTTATTTCATATAATGGTGCATTAACAAACGGTGATACCGTTGTTGGACACTATCGTCCAGATGGTAATATTGTTAACAATAAGAACGAAATTATTGGTTTTGCTGTGCCGATGAACGCGATAGCCACTGATGACCGCGGACGCTATTTAGGGCGTTTGATTGCCGGCGGTAATATCATTAACGGCGGAAAAATTATTGGTCGTTTGGGTGCGCGCGGATATGTTTTTGATGGCAATAACACAATTATTGGTCAACTAGTGCAAACCGGTCCGGTATTCGATGTGTTAGCAAATTTAAAAGGACAAATTATGCCAAACGGTGCGGTTGTTTCACTTGGCGGCGCACGAATTGGTTGGGCAAAAGGGCGTGATGCGTATGACTCTAACGGGACCTTAATTGCTGCCTTAACGCAAAAAATGGTAGCTATTGAAAATAATAATCAAGCTTTGGGCAGTGCTGAATTTGATGCGACAATCAAAAACGGTTCGGAAATCCAAAAAATATCGCCATTCGGATATCTGTTGAACAGCGACCATCAGGTTATTGGTCGAGGACAAAACTTATCAGCAGTCTATGGTTTAGAAGGTATGCTATATTCCTACATCACCGCCAATGGCAATTTGGACCATAGTGGCGGAGAAGTCATTTTATCTCCGAGCGGCACACTTTTTAATAAAGAAAGTTGGTTGGGTGAGGTTGTTTCTCCTCTCTATGCCTTAAGTCCGCGCGGTAGTTTTTTGGGAAATTTTACGCAAAGCAATTTACTGCAAAACAATAAAGGCGACATTATCTATAAGTTATTGCCGGCAAATTATGTGGTTAAAAGTTCCGAAGATATAACTTCATCTATGTCGCCGGTTGCCGGTTACAGTAGCAATAAAAACATTGCATTGAGTATCAGCGGTGATTTATTGGGTTATGCAACCTCTACCGGATTGGTGCAAAATTTAAGCGGTAAAACAATTGGACAAGCAACTTATCGGGATTACATCTTGGATAATAATGGTATTGTGGCAGGGCGGTTGATTACCTATGCTGTTGTGAATAATGACAAATGCAATCCGATAGGTGTAGTGAACGGACGAGGCGATATTATCAATAATCGAGATGTTTTAATCGGACGCTTGTTGCCGAATGGTCAGGCTATATCCGATGTGGGCAGTTATGTCGGTTATGCCGTATCCGAAACCGGATTAGTTGATTTTAATGGACGTTTTGCCGGTGTTATCAATGCCGGACAGGGAATAGACTTTGAAGGAAAAGTTTTAGGCTGCGTTAATCGTTACGGGCAAATTACCGATGCCGATAACAAAGTTCGTTATGGCGTAATTGCGCCAAATCCTGTTATAGACTTTGATGGTCAAATTTTTGGTCATGTTGTCGCCAATGGTCAGGTTGTTAACGCAAACAGTGAAATTGTCGGCTATATGCAACCAACCGGTAATGTGGTTTCAAAATCTAAAAAAGATTTGGGTCAAGTGTTTAAATATGCAGTGGCGTATGGCAACGACAATAAATTTTTGGGGTTGGTTCAGAGTTCGGGGCAAGTTGTTAATACAAAAGGTGATGTCGTTGGTGAAGTTGGATTTGACGGCAGTGTCAGTACCGACGGCGATATTATCGGCTATGCTCTATACGACTTTTATGTGTATGACGAAAATTTTGCAACATACGGCTATCTTTCTAAAGACGGTACGGTTTTAAGTTCGGTCGGTAGTCGTTTAGGTAGAATTGACCGTGGTTTTGTTGTCGATAAAAATGGTCGGGTTGTGGCTCGCGGTAATCGTGACTATATTGTTCGCGACCTAAACAATGCGCCGGTCGGAGAGCTTCATATAGATGGCGAAGTCACAGATTTTGACGGCAAAAATGTGGGTTCGCTCACAGATACGGGAAGCATCAGAGATGAAGACGGGGAAGAAATTGCTCACGCCACACCGTTCCAATACTATATTTTGCCAACACAAAAAACTGAACCGCAACCAAAAGAGGTTGCATCAGTCAAGCCAAAAGCTCCGTCATCTGTTTTGCAAGACAGTCAAGTTCCGGCAGAAAACTATGGAAAGCGTGTTGTTGGTATTGCGCTCAGTCCGGACGGCGATATAATCGGTAAAATTTATGATGACGATACAGTCCGAGATGATAGCGGACGCCAAATCGGTTATCGCACGCCGGACGGTATTGTTGTTGACATGAATTATGACCCGATAGGTGTTGAAGAAGTTAAACGCTCGGCTACAAATAATATGTTTGTACCGGCAAATGCTTTCGGCAAAGGCAACGCCTATGGTATAGGCACTCAGCCTTCTAACTTGGGACCGGGCGGCGGATATGGACAAGGCGAACGCTATGACCCAGTGCGTGAACAGGCATTGGCACAGTTACAAGCTCGTCGTCGCGGAGATATTGCCGTTGGCAAAATAGAATCCGGTATCAGCGTTTCTACCTTTACCGGTTATGAAGAAGACGGTTGGCCGGGGGTTAGTCGTAACATTTCAAGTTGGCGTGTTGATATGAGCCAAATGATATTGGAAGATAAACCGATACCTGCGGTATTAGCGCGTTCGGTTTATGCCTCGGAAGGCTTTAGTGACAATGTACCGATTACTGCCATTGTTGAACGCAATATTTATGCCGAAGAAGGGCGCAATATTATCATTCCGGCAGGTTCGCGTGTGATTGGTCGTTTGGGTGGCGGCGCAACCGGCGGTAATAGTGGTGGCGCTGTTAAAATCGGTATTTCATGGCGTCGTCTGATTCGTCCGGATGGTTCGCAATTTATCTTTTCTAATGCTAATACGGCTGATGCACAAGGTCGAGCCGGTGCCATTGGTTACCTTGATGAACAGTTGCTTAAGCGCTACGCTATGCCGTTGCTGACAACAGCACTTGAAAGTGGTATGGCCTATGTTATGGCAAGCGGTAAGGGAAGCAAAACAACCGACACTTCAACCACAACCGGTGCTCGTTCACAAGCTGCCGAAGATGCCCGTCAGAATTTTATTTCGCAAATGAATGTTATTTTTGAAGACATTATGCAACGCAAGGCCAATATTCGTTCAGTAACTTATGTTCCAGCCGGCACGCGTATCATCATCTTCCCGAACGAAGATATGTGGCTTAATGATGAAAAACGCGCTAAAGAACGTGAAATGATTATTTCTAACAAACGTACCACGGTTAATGCACCGCTGATTAGTGAAGAAAGTACCAATGGCACATCTTCGGGGGTAACCTATAATGGAAATTATCGTGAAAATGTTCAGCCTGTTTCGGCTTCCCGACGAGTTCAACCGCGCAATCATAACACTTTAATAGACGAAAGCACCACGCGTCAACAGGTGCCTCCGTCAACCATACAACAACCGACAAACACGTCTTCGTCAGGAAACACAAATGACGATGATGTTCCGGATTTAGGAATATAGAGAGGAGGGCGTATGAGTGATTTTTCGGTCTTAGAATCTGTTTTACGACCTCTGTCATATTGGTATAAACAAGACAATTTGGAAGAGGTTGCCATTAACTGCGCAGGGCAAATTTGGCTACGTATGCGCGGTAAGCGTGCCTATCCGTGGGTAATGTATAAAGATGAAAAATTGTCGAAAGAATATTTAACGGATCTTTTGTATATAATTGCCAATACTTATAAAAAACCATTTGATCCGTTACAAGGTACCCCGTTGGTATATACCGATTTGCCCGGGGGACACCGTTTTTCCGCAATCTGCGGGACAAATGTGATGTATGATGAAAACGACTTGGAAGGCGGTGTTGCCCTAACCATTCGTATTCATGCAGATGACGTTGCATTCGGTCTTGAAGATTACGGTATGAAACAGGGACATGCGCTTCAAAAGCTTAATCCGCTGAAAGATATTAAAGTTCCGGATGACGCTTATGAACGCTTGCTCTTGTATATCAAGCGAGGTGAGCACATTTTGGTAAGTGGTGCAACATCAACCGGTAAAACCACATTTTTAAATAATTTACTGAAAATTTTGGATATTCATAAACGCATAATTACAGTAGAG
>OMQE01000142.1 GCA_900313155.1 uncultured Rhodospirillaceae bacterium
AGTGCTTTACGGCTGTGTGCTGATTTAAGATTCTTACCTACTGCCATATCCTCCGGCACGACTACGACTGCCGGTATATGTGGTGCTTCGTCTTGAAGAGCCATCAAAACTTGTGCTTCCAGAACCGGTTGTTCGTGCCAATGTGCGTTTGATTTTTGCCATTGTTGCCGCATCAATCCCCGGCAACCGGTCTAAGCCACTCAAATCTGTTGGGATATTTCCTTTCATTTTACGACCACTGGCTACACAGGCGGCAAAAAGCATCAGCTTTTGTTCTTCGCTTAAATTCGGGCGAAAATTGATGGCTGAACCGCGCGCAGTTGGCGCATTAACCACTTTCATATATGTATCAAAACTGCTATCCTTACCAATAGCAACATTTTTTGTGTTAGTATATCGAACTACATCTGGTCCCAATTTGAAGGTATATTCTTCATTATTTTTAGCCAATTCAACATAATTTTCTTGCCTCATAAAATATTTTTGCAAAGAATTGCTCCAGCTGGCACTGTCATTTGCAATACCATGGCGCGCAATCCAATCAGCATCAAGACTTTCAATATACGTATTATCCGGCGTTACCGCAGCGGTTTTTTTGTTTTGAAAGCGTATAAATTTCCGCGCATCATCAATTATGTTGGGGTTGGCACCGCTTTTAACATCTGCCTCATATTCGGCTTGGCGCGTGGCATAAGCATCTTTTGCTTCTTGCGCCAGCGTAGCGTTTGGCACAACTTCGTGGGCATCGTCAATAAATTCGTCCAAATATTTTTGCTCATATTTTCCGCTGTCGGGATTATAGACGGCAAAGTGATAGTATTGTTTGCGAATTTGCTTGAAAGTTGGACTTAAGTCTCCGCTGTCTTCAGGCAAATTCAGGGCCGTCTGATTAACCTTATCTTTAATAACACCGCCAAATTGAGTTTTATCATAGTTAGCTTGTTTTTCCTTTGTGAAAAATTCCAACGAAACATCAATATAGTTTTTCGGATTCATTAAATAGGTTTTGCGCTCACTTGCCGGCATGGCTTTTAAGGTATCAACCAGTTTTTTGTCATTAAAGTGAAAAGCGTCAAAATTATCCCAATCACCATTTTTTAAATATTCGTTAACGCTATTGACCGTGAGCGAAAGAAACGCACTGCGCTCGTCTTCTACGGCAATACGATATGTGTCACTGCCGGAAAGGCGATAGTTGGCTCGGTTAAGATATACTGTGTTAAAAAACATTTCGTTTTTAACATGCTTAAATTCATGATGCAAAATCAGCTTTTGTTTTTGCACATTTTCCAATTCTTGCCGATAGATAAAAAACAAATTCTTTTCTTTGCCGGACAATGTTGATTCAAAATTTATTGCCGGTTCGGTTTGTTTTTCAAAACGATTGATTAAATCATTCATCAATGTTTCGTTTTCAGGCGACATTTTGAAATGGTTACGAATGACGCAAATTTCTCTTGTGCCGGCGCGAACTGATGCTCGAGTATTACTAAATTCACCGATAACTTTACCGTCATCATCAACTTCATACTGATTATCAACCGGTATAACCGAAAAACCAAGTGCCTGAATATCCAGCGGAATATCTTTTGTTTTAATATCATAATCAAGATGCGGTAAGTAAGGTGCGCTACAAGAATTATATCTTCTGGAATTTTCTGCCGGATTTTCGAATATGTTATTAAATTCGTCTTTGCGTTTTTTATAGTCAAACCGATGAACATATTTATCAATAAATTGGGTATTTTTAAGGTCTAAATCGCGGGCAATATTCGGGTCAACAGAGTTTAAAACATCAAGATAATTTTGCCCGCTAATCAATGTTTTCAGGCGTATTTTGTGTGCATCATCTCGCACATTGTTCATTATGACAATGTGGTTATCTTTGGTGCGAAACATTATACTTTCAGACATTATAGCGCCTTTCTGTTGTTCATTTTGAGTTATTGTAACACAATATCGACAAAAAATCAACAAATTTTTATATTTTTTGGGAAAAGAGGCATAAAATTTTTTAGTTATGTATTGATATTTTGTTTGTTTTTGTGATACTTTTCTTTAGATTTGTCTGTATAGGAGTGATTTTTATGAAAAAAATATATGCAATATTGTTTGTTTTTACAACCTTGATGGTAACGGTTTGTCATGCGAAAGTTTCCTCATTTTTAACCGCCGCAGAAATCCCGACCGGCGCGGAATTTTTGCCTTTGCCGCCAACGCCGACCGACGCAGCTTTTTATAACGATTGGCGCCGTTACGAATGGGGAAAAACAATGCGTAACACCGAACGTGGCAAACAGGCGGTTGAAGATGCCGTTCATACTGTGGAATATTTTGCTAAAATATATTCTGAACCGTTCGGAATGGAAATTTCGAACAAAAATACGCCGGAAATATTCGCTCTGATGGAACGTTTGTTGGAAACAACTTTTATTTGTAACGATAAATCAAAAAGCCGAATTATGCGTAAAAGACCGTTTATGCAATTTAACGAACCTACGCCGGTGCCGCAAGACGAAGAAAGATTGAGCACCAATTCTTCTTATCCGTCAGGACACACCACTATGGGCTGGGCAATTGCGTTGGTTTTGGCCGAAATAAATCCGGATAGGCAAGATGCCATATTAAAACGCGGGTTTGAATATGGTGAGAGCCGCGTTATTGTAGGATTCCATTACCAAAGTGATGTTGACCACGCACGCATTATTACCTCGGCTTTAGTTAACCGCTTGCATGCAAACGGCGATTTTATGGAGCAACTGAAAAAAGCAAAAGATGAGTTTTTGCGTCTTCATGAGACTCAAAAGTGATAAATTTTCGTGAAAAAATTTTAACTTACCAAAAAAACGGCAGATGATTGGTCTGCCGTTTGTATTTGTTTGGTTGGAAAAGTTATGCCCGATATTCCGCGCGAGCACGCAAAACCGAATCCGCCAACATTTGCGGAGCCGAAATTTCTTTAGTTGCAACGCGACGAACTTCGGTAAAATCTTGTGATTTTTGAGCAAATTCTTTCGGGTATGCTTTGGCAAAATCTTTCTTAAATTTTGCCGGCTCGCCAAACCCTAATTCATGATACTTAGCCATCACCATATAAAGCATACCGTCGGTGCCCTTGTAGCTCATGTGGCTACCGCCGTTTTCGGCGTTAATTCGGGCATATTTGGCAATCATTTTTACGGCGGAAAGACTATCCCACAGCTTACGCTCTGCCAAACCCGATTGTAAATTAGACTGTCTGATGGCAGCACCGGCCAAAAACAATAAATCTTCCTTATCTCTACATATATCTAATGCCGCAACAAACTGTTGTCCGCGTGTTTTTTTCTTTTCAGTCATGGCTTTTCTCCCTGTTCATAATTATATCCTTTTATTATTTTTACTATATCACATCGGCGCTGCTCTGGCAACAAATTTAAGTTGTCGGAAAGTGCAAAAAATGTCTTGATTTTTCAGTAAATTTTGCTATATTAGAATGCGGGTTTTATCTTGAGATTGTTTTTATTCTCAAGTCTGTAAAAAAATCATGTTTTTTTATGTATAAAATATCTTGCCAAGCGAAAAAGTTTGCGCTAACTTAATGCCGTTTGAATTTAATAAACTTTTGGGAAGATATAAAAAAATGACTGTCAGTGTTAATCAAATCCGCAAAACGTTTCTGGACTATTTTGCAAAACAAGGGCATAAGGTTGTGCCGTCATCATCGCTGGTGCCGGATAACGACCCTACTTTAATGTTCACAAATTCCGGCATGGTGCAATTTAAGAACATTTTGGCGGGTAACGAAACGCGGGATTATACACGAGCAACCACAGCACAAAAAAGTGTGCGCGCCGGTGGCAAACATAACGATTTAGACAGCGTGGGTTATGACGTGCGTCACCATACGTTTTTTGAAATGCTCGGCAACTTTTCGTTTGGGGACTATTTCAAAGACTATGCTATCCCATACGCATGGGAGCTTTTAACCAAAGAATTTGGTTTGCCGAAAGAAAAACTGGCGGTCACAATTTATCATAATGATGATGAAGCACACGATATTTGGAAAAAAGTGTCCGGTCTGCCGGAAGACAGAATTATTCGCATATCTACCAAAGATAATTTTTGGCAAATGGGCGATACCGGTCCGTGCGGTCCGTGTTCCGAAATTTTTTATGACCACGGTCCGGAAGTTTGGGGCGGTTTGCCGGGGACGCCGGAAGAAGATGGCGACCGTTTTATTGAAATTTGGAATTTGGTGTTTGACCAATTTGAAGATTTGCCGGACGGTTCGCGCATCAACCTAAAGCGTCCGTCAATTGATACCGGTATGGGTTTGGAGCGTATTGCCGCTATTTTACAGGGTGTTCATTCTAATTTTGAAACTGATATGTTCCAACACTTGATTAAGGCGATTGCCGATATAGCCAATACCGACCCGAACGGTCCGCTCAAGGCTTCGCACAATGTGGTAGCTGACCATTTACGTGCCATTTGCTTTTTGATTGCCGACGGGGTATTACCTTCTAATGAAGGGCGTGGTTATGTGTTGCGCCGTATCATGCGTCGCGCTATGCGCCATGCTTATTTACTCGGCGTTAAAGAACCGATGATTTATAAACTTTTACCGACTTTGCAACAAGAAATGGGTGAGGCATATCCGGAACTTTATGCACGTGAAAATTTAATTCGCGAAACTATTGCCATTGAAGAAGAACGCTTTGGACGCACACTGGATAAAGGCATGAAGTTGCTTGATGATGAGGTGTCAAAACTATCGAACGGGACAAAATTGAGCGGTGAAACAGCGTTCAAATTATATGACACATACGGATTTCCGCTTGATTTGACACAAGATGCGCTTAAAAACAAAAATATTGAAGTTGATGTGGAAGGCTTTGATGCCTGTATGGAAAAACAAAAAGCCGAAGCTCGCAAAAATTGGGCCGGTTCAGGCGATGAAGGCGTGGCAAAAGTTTGGTACGGGATTCAGGATAAATGTGGCGCAAGTGAATTTTTGGGCTACAGTACCTTGAAGGCCGATGCTGAAATCACAGCTTTGGTGCAAGACAATGCTGAAGTTCAGGAGGTTAGCACAGGTAAGTTTGAATTGGTTGCCAACCAAACGCCGTTTTATGGCGAATGTGGCGGTCAGGTGGGTGACGTTGGTTGCATTAAAGGCAAAAATTTCAGCGCAGATGTGGTGGACTGTAAACGAAAATTAAATGGTATATTTGTTCATATTTGCGAGCTGAAAAGCGGTCTTGTTAAAGTTGGTGATGTGGCAAATTTTGCCGTTGATGCCGAAAACAGAGCACGTATTTGCGCAAACCACTCGGTAACACACTTGGCACATAAGGCGCTAAAACAGGTTTTGGGTGACCA
>OMQE01000093.1 GCA_900313155.1 uncultured Rhodospirillaceae bacterium
TAATCGGGCTGCGGAAAAACTCTGTGTTTCGCAACCAACACTTTCGTATGAAATTAAAGAACTCGAAAACGAAGTCGGCTTTAAGATATTTGACCGTTCCGGCAAAGGTGCTGTTCTAACTCCGGCAGGAAGTCAATTTTGCCAAACCTTGCGTAATATTCGGGATCAATTAAAAAGCGCCGTTGAACAAGGGCAGAATTTCAGTGCCAAATACTCTGAAGATATTTCTATCGGTATTCCGGTTCGTTCCATGCTGGCTCATCTTCCGCAGGTGATGATAGAATTTGAAAAAAAATATAGTGATGTTTCTGTTTCCCCGCAATTTATCGGTTTTTATAACAGTGATGATTTTTTAACCAATAAATTGGATATTTTGATTGCCATGGATTTTGAGGTTAAACATATCCCCGACATAAAAATTCATCCGCTTTATGAATGCGGTATTTCTCTTGTGATACGCGATGACGATGAACTATCGGCAAACAAAATCATACACCAGGAGGATTTATACGGACGCACACTTATGGTCGGCGGCGGTTCACCTCCGGCACTGCAACGTGTGCAACAGCGCATGATTCATACGCAAAAAATAAGCTACTTTAACTCTGCTAATCATGATACAACACTAACCAATGTGGCGGCAAAAAAAGGTGTTTGCTTATCGCCGGACTTTTTTAATGAAGATACGAGCGGTTTTAAGCGCATTCCTTTTGCTTGTCCGGAGAAGTTCAAAATTGTTTTATGCGCACACACTAATGATAAACGCGAAAGTCTGGCTTATTTTATAAAATTACTAAAAAAATCTTATACCGTATTTTAAGAATAAGTTTGTTTTCCGTTCTTAATTTACATATTGCAAAAACAAATTTAATGATTAAAATGTGTCATAATAAATAACAAATATAGGAGAAAATTATGGTAGAAATTATATTGGGACGAAATATCAAAGCCAATCATCATAAATTTATTGCCGCCGCAACAAACAACGAATTTGCAGAAATTTTAAGTCAGTCTGAACAAAATTTGCTTCCATGCATCAAAAAACAAACACTAAAAGACGGAATTGCGGAATATAATTTGGGCACACATATTTTGTATGCCGTTCGTTTGCCGGAAAAACAATCTTCAGTTGCTTGGCGTCAATTGGGCGGTAAGGCTTATCAAAAAATCAAAAATTGCCATGAAGTCAAAATACATTTGCCGCGCGGTGCTCAAAATGCCTATGATTTTGCCTTTGGCGTAGAGTTGGCTTCTTATCGCTTTGATAAATATCATACCAAGCAAAAGGCCGAAAATTTACCAAAATTAGAAAAAATAATTTTAACCAATACCGGCTTGGCAAATTTAGATTCATATAAACCTTTCGCCGGTTTAGCAAACGCTGTTCGCTACGCGCGCGATATGATTAACGAACCGGCCAATGCCTTAACGCCGGAAATTTTTGCCGCAGACATCAAACGTTTGGAATATTTGGGTTTGCGCGTAGATATTTTAGATGAAGAAATGATGAAAGAACAAGATTTTAATTTGGCTCTGGCTGTTGCTCAAGGTTCACATAACCGCCCGAAAATTGCCGTTATTCAATGGCTCGGTGCGCCGGAAAAAGCAGAAATAACACTTGGTTTGGTTGGTAAAGGCGTCACTTTTGACAGTGGCGGAATCTCAATTAAACCTGCCGCCAATATGGGCGAAATGAAGCAAGATATGGCCGGTGCCGCCGCTGTGGTTGCCGCCATGAAAGCCGCTGCTTTACAAAAAATTTCAAAAAATATTGTGGCTGTTGTCGGTTTGGTTGAAAATATGCCGTCGGGAGAAGCTTATCGCCCGGGAGATATTATCCGCTCTATGTCCGGACAAACCGTAGAAGTGGATAATACCGATGCTGAAGGTCGCTTGGTTTTGGCAGACTGTTTAACTTACATTCAAAAACGCTTTAATCCGCAAAATGTGATAGATATGGCAACATTAACCGGTGCCATTATTATTGCCTTGGGGCATACATTTGCCGGTTTATTCAGTAATACGGATTCTTTAGCAAACACCATTACCGTTGCCGGCAATACCTGTGGCGAACGCGTTTGGCGCATGCCGATGGACGAAGAATTTGATAAAATGATGGATTCTTCTATTGCTGATATGCGCAACACCGGCGGTCGTGCAGCAGGTTCTGCCACAGCGGCTTGCTTTTTGCAACGCTTTATAGATAAAAAACGTGCTTGGGCACATATTGATATTGCCGGCATGGATGGCGCTGACGGTAAAAAAGTTTTATATCCAAAGGGGGCAAGCGGTTTTGGCGTTATGCTGTTTAATGAAATTATTAAACGCATATAACATAAGCCTATATTGCTGTAAAACGTTTCTCTTTCTTAAAACATTGAGAAACGTTTTTTAACTTCCACCAAAAGCAATCTATTTATCGTCGTCACCTTGAGAGGCAATTAACATGATTTTTCCTCTCATTTTTGGTCGTTTTTCTTTGTCACCTTTGACTGTTCTTTTTTCTCTGTCATCCTTGGCGGAATGCAGTCATTTTACCTGTCATCCTTGGCGGAATGTAATGAAGCCGAGGATCTCCGCACTTTAGTGCGGTAATAAAATACGTCATTGCGAGCGACCAACGGAAGCGCGGCAAGTTCGAGTGCCTTAGCCGCCAGTTGTGTCTTTCGACCTCGCTACGTCGCTAAAGCTCCTCGCGATGACGAGCTTACTGCCGAACTGGCGTTCGGAGATTCTCGCCCTTACGGGCAAGAATGACAATGAAAAATTTGAAACGTCAGCGCGAGAATATCAAAACCTCTGCTACTTCGACAATCCTAAACTTTCCTTGACCATAGCGACCACTTTAGCACCTTTGCCCATCTTCGGCAAACGCGTCTTCACGCCGGTTTCAGCCTCAATGGCTTTTTCTTTATCAATACGTTTGGTAGCAATCCTCTTTAATTTGTTCTTTAGTTTATTATAATGTTCTGTACAATCTTTGCCGTTTTGCCAATATTTCATTTCTGCCACGGTACCATCACTGTTATACAGCTTTTCAAAACCGTGCTTTTTACCATCTTTATATTGCGTTTCACTTTCAAGCCAATAATCGTCATCTCCACCATAATGATAGATTAGTTCACCACATACTTTATGATCTTTATCGTATATATATTCGCTAACAAGCACTTTGGAAGGATGATATACCCCACCATCAATCATATCAAGATTTCCATTCAAAAAATCACCATTCTTATCTTCTTGCTTATCAGCAATATTTTCTTCATTATTTTTACTCATTTCATTGCTCCCTATTTTAAAAAATTAAAACCACCTTTGCGGTGGTCTGAGAGTTCAGAAATCACATTACACTAAATGACTCTTTTAGCCTTTCAAGTTGCTTTTTGTCCAGAGATAAATTAAGCAACTCTTGGACATCCGCTAAAAGCTCCCAGACCATTTTTATAGTCTGGGAAATCGGTCAGGCAATAAGCCTTATAACCTAACGATAAATCCCTTTACCGAGTGTAATATGAGAGCTTCTGACAGCTCCGAACCACCTCTGATTCTAAACAAGCCTCGCACCATCTAAAAAGAAAGCACGCTTCTTATCTACTACTAATATTACCCTATTTACGGCAACATTGCAACAAAAAAATTATACAAATTTTGAATTTTTGTTTAAAAATTTACCACATCCCTTAAATACAAAGAATACAAGGAGCCATATATACTGCATCAAATATCATAAAACGCCGTATCAACCAACACGGCGCGTGCATATTTTCCGCTCTAAAATTTCCTATTCCTTCGGCACAGGTTTGGTCCACGGCTTACCGTTTAGCAGAAAATCCGGCAACTTTTCCAGCGATGATGCCCCTGCTGCTTTAGCATGACCGCCTCCGCCAAACTCTGCCGCAATTTTAGAAACGTCAACATTATCCTTATACGTATAAAACGTAATATTCCAACGATTTTTTTTGTTCATAAAGAAATTAGCCATAAAATCATAACTACGCAAATTTTCAAGCGAATCAAAAAACTCCGATTGTCCTTGCGCCATATTGGAACAAATACATTTAAGCCCCTTATATTCGCTCTCAAAGGCCATCCCGCGCACCAAGCGATAGTTTTTTTGCCGAACCCAACCTAAAATGGCATTGCCTTTTTCCACCACCGCTTTGATATCCATCTCACCACTGATAATTTGTTGCCAAACCTTATCTGTTGGTCTGTTCACACCATAAGATTGAATAGCCAACTCAAACGGGCGCACTCTTCTGTCACGCAAATCATAAATATCATTCAACCCAAGCAGGCGCAACCCTTCCGGTAATTCCTTATCAGGATAAAAATATTGCCAAGTCAACACCAATGCTGCCGTTCCCACCTGACGAATCCCTTTAATCGGCTCATATTCACCGGTTGCCATCAATTCATCATACTCTTTAATTACCGAAATATGATGGTCAATCCATGTCAAATCAATCTTCTTATTCAGCTCCAGCATATATTTAACCGGCAATGCAATATCGCAAATCACGATTTTATCATGTTTTTCAATTTCCTCATACGGCACTTCCATATCATGATTTAGCCCCATTAACTCTGTTTCCGGAAACACTGTTTTCACAATAGCGGCAGAACCTTTTCCGTCATGATCTGCAATATGATAAATACAAAGCATCGTCACACCTCTTATAGTTCAATCATTAAATTATCATAAGCCGGACAGACATTTTCCGGACACATTTTGAGCACTGTTTCATAATCGCACGCCGGCCCCAAATGCGTAAAAATTACCTTTTTCGGCTTAATCATATCCACATATTTTAAGTTAATATCCATACCCGCATGATAGATACATTCTTTAATATCCGTCAAGGGCATAATTAAAACATTCACATCAATCTTTTGCAAATATTCCAGTGTCTGGGGCGGCATCAGCTTATAATCCGGCACCACGACCAACTTTCCCTCATCAAACACATATCCCGTAGTCGGCACCGGATGCCCTGCAAACGGCAACGGCAAAATTTTGATATTTCCTACACAAAACGGCTTAAACGGTTCAATAATATTCGGTTTCAACTGCGGATGATGCGTTATCTCTGTTTCTTTTTCATCTGCTAAAACGTAGCCGAACCGATGCCGGATTTCTGCCATATGGGTGGCTGTGGCATAAATATTAAGAAATTTACCTGTCGGATTTTTAACTCCGCCAAATAGCTGATTTATCGTATAGTTCATGGCCCTTAAGTCATCAATCCCCATAATGTGGTCAGCGTGCGTATGCGTATAGAGCACACCATCTACAAGACGAATATTATTTGCAATCAACTGGTTACGTAAATCTGCTGATGTATCAATTAAAAGTTTAGTGTTGCCAATTTCAACATAAACGCCGGCACGACTGCGGCGATTTTTTTCATTACCGGCATCGCATTTTCCCCAACCGTCAGAAATTGTCGGCACACCGGGCGCCGCACCGCTTCCTAATATAACAGCCTTATCCATTATCTTTTACCTTATCAAACAACATCAAAAAATTATGCGTTGTTATATCTGCCAACGCCGCCGGCGACATACCTTTAAGCTCTGCCAAAACTTCACCTGTGTTCACCACAAAAGCCGGTTCGTTGCGCTTACCCCGATTCGGCACCGGTGCCAAAAACGGCGAATCTGTTTCCACCAACAACCTGTCATTCGGCACATTTGCAAAAATACGACGCAGTTCTTCGCTTTTTTTAAAGGTAATTATCCCCGAAGCTGAAATATAAAATCCAATTTCCAATGCCGCACGACAAAGCTTTTCCGATGATGAAAAACAATGCAATTCCCCTTTGAAAGGCTTTTTGTTATACGCATCTGTCAATAAGCGTATCATATCATCATCGGCATCTCGATTATGCACAATCAGCGGTAACCCCGTTTCTTGCGCCGCAATAATATGCTGTTCAAAAATTTTGAGCTGAAAATCCCTGATATCGGCATTGTAATAGTAGTCCAAACCACACTCACCAATACCCACAACATAAGGCGAATGTGTTTTTTCAATCAATTGCTCTGCTTGTAAATCCGCATATTTGTCAGCAATTTCAGGATGCACGCCAACCGTTGTATATATATGATGATACTGTTTGCAAAATTCAATAATCTTCAATGTTTGCACAATATCATCACTCACATCTAAAATGTATTTCACCCCGTTTTGTCTGGCTCTTGCCACCGTTTCGGCGCGGTCGGCATCAAAATCTTGCGCATTGATATGACAATGACTATCTGTCCACATCACAACACCTGACAAATTTCAGTTAACAAATTAACAAGCATCAAACGTTTATCCATATTAACGCTCAAACAATCATCAAACATACGAACCGCCTGACACTTACATTGATAAAAAGCTTCAACATCTTGGCAAGAGCTCATATTGTCCTTAAAAAATTTCATCAATAACTCTTCCAACAATGTGAATTTACTGTCATCTGCCGCTATTTCTGTGCAAAAATCGAGCATTTGTTCCAATTTGAATTTTTGTTTGGCATACAAAATGGCACACAACTCCTCATATATTGTAAATGCTTTCATATCGGCATACAAAATAGCTTTTCCAATGCTTCCGTTACACATTTCTACCAGTTTAGCAATCGTCGGTTCATCTAAATCTGCACGATATCTCCTAAGCAAACTGGCTACTTCTCCGTCTTTGAGCGTATGCATTGGCAATTTAGCGCATCTTGAACGAATGGTCGGCAACAACAACCCCGGATTATGGCTGACCAACAATAATATAGTCTTGGCCGGCGGCTCTTCTAAGATTTTCAAAAGTGCGTTTGCCGCATTTTTGTTCATATCATCAGCACTATCAATAATAACAACACGCCATCCGTCATTAAAAGACGTCTTACTCAAAAAATCGCCCACCTTGCGCACATCATCAACTCGAATAAATGCCGACTTTTTCAAACCCGACAGTTCTTCTTCATCTAAAGCTTCACCCTTTTTAATGGCACTTAAAATTTTCTTTTTATCAGCTTCAATATAATCTCGCTCCAATACCAACAAATCCGGATTTGAGCCACCGGCAATTTGCTGAAAAACAGCAGATTTTTCAGATATTGATATATTTTTATATGCCATTTTATTGCCAGCATCCGCACTCAATAAAAAACGTGCAATCCGAAAAGCCATTGTCGCTTTACCTATCCCTTTCGGACCGCTCAAAATCCATGCGTGATGCATATTACCGCTTTGCCATGCTTGCAAAAAAATTTGCTCGGCCGCATCTTGTCCTATCATAAAACTGTTGCTTCGAGGCGTTATCAGCTTTTCGTCATTCATCAAATACCCAACCTTTCATTGACTATTTGCACAATTTTTGCATGCAACGTTTCAATGTCCGTATCGGCATTGACCACCACACAACGTTCCGGTTCGCGCTTGGCAATTTCTAAAAAGCCCTGCCGTAAATTATTATGAAATTCCATCTGCCGACTTTCAAAGCGTAATTCTTTATTTTCCATACCGGCGGCCTTAGCAAAAGAACGCTGCATACCAACTTCCGGAGCCATATCTAAAATCAACGTCAAATCAGGCTTAAAATCGCCGGCTACAATTTGATACATATTCTTTAATGTGGCAAAATCAATGCGTTTATTATAGCCATAGTATTGATATGCTTCTGTTGAATCGGCATATCTGTCACTAATAACCCACTTATTATCAGCCATAGCCGGCCAAACAACTTTGGTTAAATGATGCCGTCTGTCCGCATAATAGAGCAAACACTCCGTCACTGCATCAAATTTATCTTTATCGCCGGTCACCAGTAATTGGCGTAAAATCAAACCTTCCGGCGTTCCTCCCGGTTCTTTTGATAAAATCGTTTCTATTCCCTTAGTTTGCAAATAGGCGGCAAGTAATTTCGCTTGTGTAGATTTACCGCAACCTTCTCCGCCTTCCAAGGTAATAAAACGTCCGGACATTATTTTGCTCCCAAAATAAAATACTTAATATTCGCCCAAAATCTGCCAAAAATACCAACTTCTGCAACATCTTGTGCAGCAACCAA
>OMQE01000128.1 GCA_900313155.1 uncultured Rhodospirillaceae bacterium
AATAAAAATGTTAATGTCCGCCTGAATGAAATAACACGAACATTGGCAACACAACTTCTTTGTCATTGTCGTCGTTTTTCTTCAATTGCAGAAGCTCAAGAAGCCATATCTGATGCCCTATCTTCGGGCAGAGCATTGGAAAAATTTGCCCGTATGGCAACAACCCTGGGGGCGCCAGCCGACTTTGTTGAAAAAGCTGACGCCTATTTGCCACACACCGCACATCAAAAACCGATTTTGGCGCCTTGCGAAGGCTATATCGATTCTATTGATACACGAGCTGTCGGTTTGAGTATTGTCAGCCTTGGCGGCGGACGTAGCTTGCCGACACAAAAACTTGATTTGGCCACCGGCTATACCGCTTTTACTCAAATTGGAGATTATGTTGATGATAAAACACCACTGGCTGTTGTTCATTACCAAACTGAAGAACAATACGAACAAGCAAAAACTCAAATTTTGCAAGCCATTAAAATTGGTACCAAAAAACCGGACCTGCACAGCCCGATTCTTCAAATTATTGAGCACTAACCCCTACCACTGGTTACCAATACCGACCGGCACATATTTGCCTTGAGGGTTGTAGCCGTAGTTGACTTTCTGCTGACCAACTTTAGTTGGCACATAGTCACCTTGCGGGTTGTAGCCGTATTCTATTTTATCATTACCGATTTTCGTCGGCACATAATTACCTTGGGGATTATAACCGTACTCTACCTTATTATCACCGATTTTCGTCGGCACATAATCACCTTGGGGATTATAACCATACTCTACCTTATTATCACCGATTTTCGTCGGCACATAATCACCTTGTGAATTGTAGCCGTAATCCACCTTTTGCCCATCAATCTTTATCGGAACATACAACCCTTGGGCATTATAGCCATATTCGATATTTCCGGCTTTTCCAAGATTAGTCCAAAGCATTGCCACAACAAAAATCATCAAAAATTTTTTCATCTTCCGCTCCTTTTATTTTTACAACACTATTTTGTTCTAGCTTGTTTTTTAAAGTGCGTCAATATAATTGTGCTCCATATAACCCAAGCAGTTTGTTATCTATTTATTTACCAATTGCTCATATAATACATCTTTAGTGAATGAGTAAAACGGAATGATTGAATATGAGCCAAAGGCTGAAATATATTTCACGCATCAAAGATGAGTTTGATATCGCCATTTGCGGTATGAACGGCGTTTTTGTAAAAGGCTCATATATTTGCCCCAACCAAATTGATACGCTCGTTAAAATATACCAAAGCGGCAAAAAGGTGATGATTGCCACCAACAGCGGTTGGCGTGTGCATCAAATATTTTGTTGGCTTAAGCAAAACGGTGTACCGATGAATATTTTTAGCGCCATTATCAGCGCCGGCGAAATTGCACATTTTTATTTGAAAAACAACCAAACTCTGGGCAAACGTTATTACCCTTTGTCCCAATGTAATATTATGCAAGGACTGGATTTTGAAAAAACTGCAGATATTAAAACGGCCGATTTTGTACTTGCCGAAACAGATATGCAAGGGCTCAACGTTGACCAATGTATGGCATTTTTAGGCGAAGCTTTGCGCCGCAAATTACCGCTGGTTTGCGTGGGAAACAACACTTCAATTTTAACTGAAAACGGCATTAGCAACTGCGTAGGTATGATTGCCGAACAATATGCCATGCAGGGCGGAAAAATTATTCCGTTTGGTAAGCCAGACGCACGAATTGGAGCATATTTGTGCGAAAACATTGCAGATTTTAAATGCTCTCGGTGTTTGATTATCGGCGATTGCATGGCAACCGATATGCGTTTAGGCAACAGCATAAAGGCACAAACTTTATTATTAACCAATGGTGTTCATCAACTGCCCCAGCCAACATCGGCTCAAATCGATGACCTTTCACGCAATTACGGCTTGAATATCGATTATTATATGGAGGAACTCCGGTGGTAAAAGACGATTTACGCTCGTTGATGATTTGGGTAATTGTGGTTGTGGTTGTTTTGCAAGCTATGCAATGCAATTTGTCAGATATTTTGTGGAGCCGGAACAAAGCGGACATTTCTTCAAAGCAGCAATATTACCGCGAAACGCTTACCGAAGCCGAAGTTGACGAATTTATGCGCTATTGGCCGCAATATAATAAGCTGAATTTGCAGGTTTTAGAAAATTCTTCACTTTCTGTTGATAAAGAAATGCAGATAGATTGGAAAGCAAAAATATGGTTTGTGTATCACAAACTGGATGCCGAACGTTTTATGTATGTGCGTTTGCGCTTAAAGGAACTGCTGAAAGAATTAGAAGAAAAACG
>OMQE01000174.1 GCA_900313155.1 uncultured Rhodospirillaceae bacterium
CAAGGGCGAGAATCTCCGAACGCAGTTCGGCAGTAAGCACGTCATCGCGAGCGAATGTTAATGAGCGTGGCGAGTTCGAACAGAATAATGGGTGGTTTTACCGCACTAAAGTGCGGAGATCCTCGGCTTCATTACATTCCGCCAAGGATGACAGGGAAAAAGAACGACCAGAGATGACAGAGAAAGGACATCATTTGGGTTTTAAAAAACAAAACTCGCCGGCGCAAACCGACGAGCTTGGTTTTTGTTTTAACAAAAACTTAGGAGTACAAACTTCCTTATTTTTCAGCTGTTTGTTCAGCATTTTCGGCTGCTTCGGCAGCAGCAGCGGCAGCTTTTTCAGCGGCAACGCGAGCCAAATCTTTAGCGCCTTTGGCATTAACGTCACGATCAACCAATTCAATAATGGCCATCGGTGCGCAGTCGCCATAGCGGAAACCGGCTTTCAAAACGCGTGTATATCCACCTTTACGGTCTTTATAGCGTTCTGCCAATGTTGAAAACAGCTTAGAAACGACTTCATCATCACGCAAAAATGCGGCAGCCAGACGACGGCTGTTCAAATCGCCCTTTTTAGCATAAGTAATCATATTGTCGGCAAAAGTTCTGAGTTCTTTTGCGCGGGTTAACGTTATTGTGATTTGTTCATGTGTCAACAAAGCGTTTGTTAAGTTAGAAAACAAAGCGCGTCTTTGGCTTGTCGGCATACTGAATTTGCGATGTGCATCACCATGTCTCATATTATAAAATCCTTTCTAAAAACTGTTGTGCTTTGCGCGGGCAAAGCGGATAAAACCTTGATTTCTACTACGGTTGCAAACCTGCTCATACATAGAAATCGCTCATTTCGAGGTTGCTTGTAACATACTTATTTACAAATTGCAAGCAGATTCTGTTTCGGTATGATATTTTTTTATAAAAACACACCGATATGAAAATCTTTTTTAGCCATCATTTGCGCGGCAAAATGTACATCTGTCTGCATAAAGCAGTGTTCCACATATTCACTGTATATCATTGAACGCGCTTTTTGTTCGCTTAAAAACAAAAGTTCTCGCCAGCCATAGGTTTGTTTTTGCATCACTTTAAGGGCTTCATCAGAATCTATTTTCAGTCGTTTCATTAGTTTTTGATGCATTAGATTAATGTAGATTTCACGTGCACTCGGCTGTGTATATAACAATCTTTCATAAATAGCCTCAATATAATGATTTGGCACAATCTCGACCATTTCAATTTGCGGATATAATTTGCTTATGCTGCTGCCTAGCGTTTCAAGATGCGGACTGTTTTGCGCCACAACCAACCATTCACCGCTGAATAAAGCAAATTTTTCTTTGTCCGGCGAATAGAAACGAAACCACTCCGGCATTGTCAGCGTGGTAATGCTCAAACATTGTCGCTGTAAAATGCGTTTTAAAAAGCTATGCAGTTTTTTTCGGTCTGACATGTTTAAATCGGTTGGGATATTATACTGTGGCAGATACCAATCAAAATTTTGGGCGTGATGATAAACAGCCTTCAGCATCTGAGATGATACATATTGTTTGTTCAGTCTTTTTTGTGAAGGATAATCTTCGCAGAATTCAAAGACTAAATTTTGTAAAACCGCATCATTTTGAGCACGTTCATCTATTAAAAACGTTCCATCGGCAAACAAAGCTAAATATGGTCGATATTTTATATCAATATTGGCCTCCTTATGTGCTGTTATGCAAACTTTGCCGTGTGCATACAATTCGTTAACCGCGTCTTTTTGCGTTATGATTGTGTTTATCATCACCGCCTCCGATATTTATTATTTTGCCTTAATCAAATTTTCCTTCAGTTGATGATAAACAGCTTGTGCATTCTCATAAGGAATATTTTGGGCTTTTAATAAATCAAAATAAGCCATGGCATTGTAAATGATGTCGTTTTTGTAGCCGTTTTTTTCAACTCTTTTATCCAAATTTTGCTGCATGGCAATTAAATGACGGGCATGAGTATTGGTTACAGTTTTCAGCTCTTTCCAGTCTTTCCAACCGACAAATTGTGCCGCCGCATCTTGCGCCAAAACAGCCGACACACCAAATATTTCACTAATAAGCACAGCTTTTTGTCGCATCATTTCCAGATAAATATCACGGGCGCTTTTTTGCCGCTTATAAATTTCCTGATACAAGAAATCTATGCAATAATCCGGCACCAATTCTGCCGCAAATTTAATTTGAGGAAAGCTCCGACTTAAATCTTCAAGCAAATACTTTTGCGTCACATTATCTGAATAGTATTTTTCAGAAAGCACCAGTTTTCCATCATCAAACAAGACATAGCGATGATAATCCGGTGATGTTAACTTCTCATCAAGAAATATATCACGATAAGCTATGCGTGGTGTTAAAATGCTGATACATGTGCGATTCGGTAAAAAGCTTTCGGCATATTTTTCGGCTGTTACCAGCTCAAAAGCCTTAGTTTGCGATAAATTTTTTGCCTCATCTTCCGGCGAAATATACCAATTATATTGTTTGGCTCTCTGATATAGCGCTTGCAAATACATCTGTGGCACATAAATCGGATGCATCATCGGCTCACCACAAAGCCGATTTTCAAAAAAGTTGGTTTCAATATCACCATGAAAACTATCACTGTGTTTATATTCTTCATCAACAATATATAAGCCGTTATTGAATAAGGCGAGTATTTGCCGATATTTCGGCTCAAAAAATTTATCTTTGGAAGCAGTTAACAATACATTTCCACCGTTAAAACAATAGTCGGCAAATTCGGCCGGCGAACTAAAGGTGCGAAGAACTAAATCTTCATCGCTAACCGGTAAATCTTTAGTTATGTCGTGAATATTTATCAGCAACTTGAAGTAGTCTTGCCATTCTTTTTTATTCTGCGGGGCATAAATGTCTTTTATCACATAACCATGCAGAGCCAAAATTTTCCGAGCTTGTTTGATTGTTTTATCTGCATACACCGGCAGTGTGCGAACAACCAAAACGCCGTTGGAAAAATATTGAAAATCCGTATGTTTTAATAAAGGTATCGGCACTTTTTGATTTTGCACAAAGCAGAAACCATGCGGATTTTCCAACATAAATTGTTCGCACATTTTCTCTGCTTTTCGACGCGCCGAAAAATGCCAATCATAAGTTAAGCAATCTCCTTCGTTAAACAGTTTTATTAATAAATTTTGCGTATTCATAACACATACTCCTATTTTAAAATATCGGGAATGTTATGCAATGCCTGCCTCATTGCTTTTCCCTTTTTTGTTAAAGTTGTGTTTAAAAAATGATTATTCCGTCCGGATTCGCCTTATAGGCAGGATGCAAGCGCTAATCGGCGCTCTTATCCATAAATCATTTACGGTGCTTCAAATACCGGCGATATTCTTCTGCCAAAGGATTTTCGTTATTAAAATTCGCCGCCAAATTTTTGCGCCATTTTTCGGCATCAATCAATTCCCGCGCGTGTGCTTCATCTTCAATTTTTATTGCACGCCAGTTTTGCCAACCGGCCATATTTGCCACCACATCAAGCGCTTCCATATGGGTTAAATCAGTCATTCGCTTTAATTTTCGGGCTTTTTGCTTGAGCATTTCAACATAAATTGTCGTTGCGCCTTTTTGAAATTCCGGTAGACGGCGATAAAGTTGTTCCAGATATTCTTTTGATATTTTCTCAAAGTGGAAATTTAAATCAGGAAAATATTTCTTTAATGATTTAACAAACGGCTTATCAGTTTCATCATTATATACCGCAACTACCAAACCATCTGAAAATACGGCATATTGTTGAAAATCAGGCGACATAAAACTGGAGCCGATGTCCGGATTGACCACTGTTAGACAAGTGCGCCTCTGGAACAAATTATCAATGTATTTGTTCATTTTAACCAATTCATCAACATTTGTGCGTTTCGGCAGTTTTGCCATTGTTTCATTAACAGAAGAAAACCAGTCGTATTTTTCTGCTTCTTTATAAAGTGCATCAAGATAATCTTGTGGAATATATTCTTCGGCCATGGCGCAATAATGCAATAAATAATCGGCATTAAATCGGCTAACTTTGCCAGAGTTCTTTGCCCCTAAAGGACTGCGATATTCTTCGGAAACATAATAACGCCCGTCTGCAAAAAGCGCCATAAATTCACGGCAATGCGGTGGCAATAACTCATCTTTCGAAGCGGTAAGCAAAATATTACCATTGGCAAAACAATCATGCACGAAATCTTCTTTATTGGGCAGAGGTTCAACATATAAATCCTCTTTATATGAATATTTTAGTAAGGCCTGTGTTGAAATATAGCGCAAAAAATCAGAATAATAAAATATATCCATTTGATTTTGCGGCCCGTAAATTTTATTAACCGGATAGTGACGAATCTGAAGCGCTGTCATAATACGTTCCAGATCTTCCGCATCTTGCCGATATGTTTCGTTTTTGGAAAACGATTGCGGTTCTGCACAATGAACGAGCGTGCCATCGGCAAAATAGTGGAATCTGGCATGATACGTGCCTTGCCGCATTTTTGCGGTTTTGGAACATATACGCGAATATTTTAGGTTATGCTCTTTTTCAAAATTTTGTTGCAGTTCTTTGGCATATTGCCAAGCAGCCATCGGCTCCAGAGGGTTATACGTTAAACACACGCTGTTTTGAAACAGTTGTTCTATAATTTTGTAATTTAGGGAAGATTGTGTATCAGTCATAGTATTGACTCCTGAGCGGGAATATCG
>OMQE01000192.1 GCA_900313155.1 uncultured Rhodospirillaceae bacterium
AAAAAAATCGGCGGGCTGTATTTAGCCGGACAAATTAACGGCACAACCGGTTATGAAGAAGCTGGCGCACAAGGTCTGATTGCCGGTGTTAATGCGGCTTTGAGTGCACTGAAAACCGGCAGAGAACTGTTTATTGATCGCTCTCAAGGATATATGGGGGTGATGATAGATGACCTGATTACCAAAGGGGTTGATGAACCATACAGAATGTTCACCTCGCGTTCGGAATATCGTTTGGTTTTGCGCGCCGATAATGCCGATGCCAGACTTACCGAGCTGGGGTATCAAGCCGGATGTGTAAGCAAAAATCGCTATAATGCTTTTAAAGAAAAAATGGTCAAAGTGCAGGCGTTTGAAGACTATTGCGTCAATACAAAAATTGCCTATGTCGATATTGAAGCGCAAGGCATCAGCACGAAGCAAAAGGGCAAAAAAAGCTTGAAAGAGCTGATGAGTTACCCAAATGTTTCACGTGAAACAATGGAAAAATTAGATAGCAAAATCAAACAAATAGAGCCGCAAATTTATGAACAGGTTGACATTGATGCCAAATATGCCGGCTATTTGAAGCGCGAATATGAAGATATTGCCGTATTCAAAAGAGATGAAAACTTGAAAATTCGTGATGACATAGACTATGCGACTATCGGTGGGCTTTCCACCGAAATGGTGCAGCGCTTGTCAATGATTAAGCCGAAAACCATTGGTGAGGCTTCGCGTATTACAGGTGTGACGCCGGCAGCAGTGACGGCGATTTTAGGGTATATTAAACATGCAAAATAAGTTTCAGACTTTTTCATATCACTCGCACACAAATTTTTCGGACGGCAAGTGCAGTATTGTCGAAATGGTGCGGCGCGCCAAAGAAATAGGTTATACCGAACTTGGTATCAGCGACCATTTGATTGTGCACAAAAATATGTGGCAAAGTCCGTCGTGCGCGGTTAATCAATATATGAAAAACGAACGACATATTTATTGCACCGATTTTGATGAAATTTTAGAACGCTACCAGCGTCATTGTGACGAAATGCGACGCGTGGCAAAAGCGGAAAATTTTAAGCTTTACACCGGTTTTGAGGTAGATTTTTTCACTTACGACGGTTGGTTTGAAGAACTGCAAAATTTTCTGAAAAAGCTTGATTATGATTATGTGATTACCGGTAATCATTTTTTGTTTGATGAAAGCGGTGAGCACATCATAAATTTGACCGATTTGCCGAAAATTTATGACGATACAAGTATTTATCGGGAATTATTGATTCGCCATTTTAAGACCATCAAACAGGCTGTTGAAAGCAAGATGTTTAAGTTTTTGGCACATTTGGACTACGCCCGTCGTTTAGGCGACGATATTTGCGGTCCGAATGACTTTATGGTGGAAAAAGAGGCGGTTTTAGATGCTTTGGCGCAAAACAATGTGCCTATGGAAATCAGCACCAAGGGACTGCGTCGAATTGGAGATTATTACCCAAGCGATAACATTATTGAGGCAGCGGCAAAACGAAATATTTGCTTTATAATTAGTGACGACGCACACCATACCAATGAATTAGGATTGAATTTTGCCGATGCCGAGAAAATATTAAAAGGCCACAAAATTACTAACCGACTGAAGTTTTAAACGATATTGCACAATGTAGTTGATTGATTCTGTTTTTTTGTATTGTATATGATGATTTTTTTACAATGTTTCACGTGAAACATTTAAAAATCAGCGGTTTTAAAATTTAAATTGTATAACCTCTAAAACCTATTGCAAAATTTGCAGATTGATTCATACTGATGCTTAAAAGAGGTAAAAATGGATATTGCACAAGAAATAAAAAATTTAGGCATTGGTGAGCAAGAATATCTGAAACTGCAAAATTTTGTGGCGCTTCTTGCCGAGTGGAACGAAAAAATGAATTTGGTCAGCAAAAATTCTTTTGCCGATGTGTGGGTGCGTCATGTTTTGGATTCGGCACAGTTGATAACCTACTTGCCTAAAAATTTGAAGCATTTGGTTGATATTGGCAGCGGTGCCGGTTTTCCGGCAATTGTGTTGGCTATTTTAGTTGAGCGCATAATACCGGAAGCGAAGTTGACTTTAGTGGAAAGCATAACTAAAAAAACAGTGTATTTAAATGATGTGGTGCAGAAACTTGGTTTGAAAAACGTTGAGATAATTAATGACAGAGTTGAAAATATAGGTAAAAACACTGTATTTAAAGATGTTGATGTGATAACCGCGCGCGCTGTGGCTCAACTTGATGTTTTATGCTCTTATGCCAAGCACATTGGCAACGCTAACACTAAACTTTTGCTTCTTAAAGGACAGAAATGGGCCGAGGAAGATACTTTGGCGCAAAATCACTGGCAATACGATTTAACCATATATCCGAATAAATATTGTTTAGACGGTGTGGTGATGGAATTATTAAATTTGAGGAAGAAAAGATGAAGATAATTTCGGTGGCAAACCGCAAAGGCGGCGTGGGGAAAACAACAACAACCATCAATATTGCAACGGCGCTTTCGGCAATTGACAAGTCTGTTTTGGTGATAGATTTTGACCCGCAGGGAAATGCAACCACTTCACTCGGTGTGGCCAAGCAAAAAGACAAACCGTCGTCCTATGACGTTTTAGTTGGCGCTTGTGACGTCAATGATGCAGTTGTCAAAACAGATTTGCCGCGTTTTGATATGATTCCGTCGTCGCCGGATTTGGCAGCCGCCGAGGTGGAGTTGGTCGACGTTGAAGGGCGAGAGTTTGTATTAAAAAAAGCTTTAAGCAAATTGCGTAAAAACTACGATTATGTGTTGATAGATTGTCCGCCGTCGCTCAATTTAATTACCATCAACGCCATGGTGGCGTCTAACTCGGTGATGGTGCCGCTACAATGCGAATTTTTGGCGCTGGAGGGTTTAACCGATTTGATTAAAAATATCAATGCCATAAAACGCAATTTTAATCAAAACTTACGCTTGCAGGGAATTGTGCTAACCATGTTCAGCCGGCAGAACAACTTAAGCAAACTGATAGAAGCCGATGTGCGTAAATATTTTGGCGACAAAGTTTATGAAACGGTAATACCGCGTTGCGTGCGAATTGCCGAAGCGCCGTCATACGGTAAGCCGATTTTAATTTATGATTTTAAATGCAGTGGGGCGCAGGCCTATATTCAGCTGGCAAAAGAATTTTTGAAGCGAGAAAAGGAGTTATGATAAGATGAGTGCAAACAACAAAAAATTCGGTTTAGGGCGTGGTTTGGAAGCGTTGCTCGGCGACACCACCGTTGAGTGGGTAGATGCCGATAGCAGTTCCAGTGCCGACATTGAAAAAATTGTTGAGAACACTGTATTTAAACAGCAGAGTGATGAAATTGCGGTGCAAAAAATCCACCCTTGTCGCTTTCAGCCGCGTGAAGTTTTTGATGAAGACGCGCTAAAGACCTTAAGTGAATCTATTAAAGAAAAAGGTGTTCTTCAGCCGCTTTTGTTGCGTCAAAAAGGTGACGGATATGAAATTATTGCCGGCGAAAGGCGCTGGCGAGCCGCTCAAATGGCGGGTTTGGCAACAGTGCCGGCCGTGGTTAAGAATTTATCGGACGAAGAAACGCTTGAAATTGCCTTAATTGAAAATTTACAACGCGAAAATTTGACGCCGATTGAAGAGGCCGAAGGCTTAAATCGCCTGATAAAAGATTATGACTACACCCAAGAGGTGGTCAGTAAAGTTGTGGGGCGTTCGCGCAGTTATGTTACAAATGCTTTGCGTTTGCTCTTGTTGCCTGAAGATGTGCGAAAAGCCTTAAATGAGGGCAGACTTTCTGCCGGTCATGCCCGCGCGTTGGTTGGGCTTGAGAATGCTTCTGAATTGGCAAGCGAAATTATCTCTAAAGGTTTGAGTGTGCGTGAAGCCGAAAAACTGGCGGCTAATACCAAAAATCGCCGTCCGCATATCAAAACACCAAAGATGACCGATGTGGATTTGGAAGAAATTATGCGCGACTTGGAAAAAAGATTAAAACTAAAAGTTAAAATTAGTGCTGGAAAAAAAGGAAAAGGTAGTGTAACATTACATTATAACAATCCGGCTGAACTCAGCACGATTTTAGATATATTGGAACAACGTTAAATATGGAGAACTATGAAAATGGCTACAATCTTGGAAATGATGCTTGAAAATTGCAAAAAAGCAGGTTACTACCCAACTGAAAATATTGAAAAAATCGCTCGCGCCAAAAATATGATGTTTGGCGACAGCGAATGGCGCCGTTGCCCGTGTGACGGTCAGAACGAAAAAAGATATTGCATTTCAGAGCTTTGCCGCAGCGATATTGAGCGTGACGGGATTTGTCATTGTCGTTGCTACAAAAAAGTCGGTACCGACAACGCAT
>OMQE01000018.1 GCA_900313155.1 uncultured Rhodospirillaceae bacterium
CAACCGCCGTATCACCGAACATGGTTTCCGGACGCGTGGTGGCAATATGGATAAATTCATTCGGATTATCCTCGAGCGGATATTTGTAATAATACATCTTGCCGACCGTTTCCTTTTGTACCACTTCCAAATCCGAAACCGCGGTTTCCAATTTCGGGTCCCAGTTCACCAATTTTTTGGCTTTATAAATCAAACCGTCTTTGTAGAGCGAAACAAAAATTTTCCGCACCGCGCGAGAAAGTCCTTCGTCCATGGTGAAACGCTCGCGGCTCCAATCGCACGAAGCCCCCAAACGGCGCAACTGCTTACAAATAGTGCCGCCGGATTTTTTCTTCCATTCCCAAACCGTTTCCACAAACTTTTCGCGCCCTAAATCATGGCGAGTCAAACCTTCTTTGGCCAAATTGCGCTCTACCACCATTTGGGTAGCAATACCGGCATGGTCGGTCCCCGGTTGCCACAACACTTTTTTGCCCTGCATGCGATTATAGCGGATTAAAATATCCTGCAAAGTATTGTCAAGCGCATGCCCCATGTGCAAAACACCGGTAACGTTCGGCGGCGGAATCACAATAGAATAGGCATCTTTATCAGAGCGCATATCCGGTTTAAAATCACCGTCATTTTCCCATTTGGCATAAATTTTTTCTTCAAAATCTTTCGGATTATAGTTTTTTTCTAACATTTTTTCTTTTTCCATAAACAAAATTAAACATCGGGTTCAAGCAATATCAAATATTTGAGAAAAACACCCTATAAAAAGCAAGGTTATGCGTCTTTCTTTGCGCGCACTCGAACGCCGGAAACGACCACCGGTTGCGGTTGCCGATTAAAATAGCTACGATATTTTTTCATCATTTTTTGAGCAACATCATCAAAGCTCCAAACACCAAGTTGATAGGGTACATCTTCTCGCTTAACCAACATACTGCGAGAAAGCTCAAACACCTTATCTTCCGGTTTAAGCACAGAATTTCCGGCCGGATAAAACGATTTGAAATACTGGCGACGCTCTTTTTCCACAATCGCCTCACGTATAGATTTTAAAATATCATCAATAGATGCGTCTTTCAAATCTGCCATTGACTTAATTACCTCAAAAAAACACATTAACTGTGCCATAATAACAAACTTAAATCTAAATGGCAACAGCTTTTATATATTTTTTTCCAGCCATTTTGAGAAGTTTGCAGGACGACGTCAAAATCCTCGAATTCCGGTCTGACTAACTTTATAATGTCATAAAAATCGTCTTGCAATTTTACAATATTGATTTAATATAACTTTCATCGACAGGTGTTCTGCCAATGGAGCCCCGAAACTCCTAATAAGATAATTACTCCCTTTAAGGGAAAACGAATGCTCACCGTTTATCATTCAAAACTTAAAAAACTACTTTCCGCCTTTGGTCACAATCACCATTGCTTCACGCAAAATTCGGTCGTTGATGGTGTAGGCTGATTGCAATTCAGCAATAATTGTGCCAGCCGGTTTTTCAACATCTTCTACCTCTTGCACCACCCGTTCCAAGTTCGGGTCAAAAACCTGCCCCATACAATCCACTTTTTTAACACCGAATTTTTCAAACACATGGAACAATTCTTTTTGCGTCATTTCCACACCTTCAATAAAGGCACCGCAGTTAGCCCGTGTTTGTTCATCAACGGCTGAAAGCGCACGTTGCAAATTGTCTGCCACAGAAAGCAATTCTTTGGCAAATGACGAAATGGCATATTTAGAGTTTTTTTCCAGTTCTTGCTGGCACCGCCGTTTAGTGTTTTCTGCTTCGGCATATGCCCGTAAAAACGAATCTTTAAGCTTATTATATTCTTCTTGCAAAGCCGCCAACGAAACTTCTTCTTCAACTTCAGACGGAGCGTCCGTTTCTTGTGGCTCAAGCGTTTCTGGTTCATCTACCGATAAATTTTCCTGTTCATGTTTTTTCTTTTTATCGCTCATTTTATCCTCTTTAAAATGCATCATCTATCGTTTATATATAATAGAACTTAGTAATAAATTTTGCCTAAGTCAAGAGATATAACTTTTAAAAAGTGCGGCATTTTCTTTTTTTGTTGAAGATAAAAAATATTCGCGCTATAATGAAACATCATTTCGATAAAATAATTTTGTATAAAGGTTTTCAAATGTCCGAATTTAGTAAATATACCCAAGATAATGTGTTTCACTTTTTGCCCCTCAACTTTAATAAGCGCAAATTTTCGGTGGTGTATGGCATTCCGCAAGATTCGATTTTGAAAAAAATGCAAAATATGGCAAAAAATCAGTGTCTTAATGATGCGTGGCCAGTCATAAAAAACGTTAATGCGTGGATGATAACGGCAGAAACCGCTACTTTTATGAAGTGGGGCGGTTTGGGAATGGTGGCATCGGAACTGCCGGAAAATTTCAATACAGTGTTTGGTAAAGATGGACACAATATCAGCATTGTCTGCCCAATGTATATAGGTGATACGGGCAAAAAAAAGGCCGAACTTTCCGGCGGCATATATAATGGTGCCGAAGGTCGCAGTATCAAGGTTAAAAAGACCAAATCATTCCAAGTTGCTTTTTTAGGCAAACTTAACAAACTGCGTCGTTTTAATGTTGATATCTATCGCGGTGAACTTAACGGTGTAACATATTACTTTGTGCATAATAAAACCTTTTTCAGCATCAATCCGGCAGAAAACAATCCGTCAGGACAAGGAGGGTGCTATGTGCTGAACGAATTTGGTATTGATGAAGTTGAGCGTTTTGCCTTTTTCTCGAAGTGCGTCTATACTTTGTTAGAAGGGCTGGCTTTGCTGCCGGATAAAACCATGCCCTTGCCGAATATTTTAATTGCGAATGATTGGCACAGCGGCGCACTTTCCGGCTTGACCAAGTATTTGACTTTGGCTAAGGTTTATGCCGGCCGTTTGTCGGTTGAAGTAGCGCGTGCCATTTCGAGCATACCGGTGGTATATATTGTGCACCACATGGGGTATCAGGGGTGGGACTACCAAAATACCTCGCGCATATTAAATTCGCTGTATGAAGACTTGTCAACTTTGGTGTTCAAACACGCCAAAGCGGTTAAAAACGGTAATCCGCGCACCACAAACACACTGATTGTTTCTGATACATATAATCAAGCTTCGTCAAACATACATTTGGCAGACCGCATTGTGACGGTTTCCAAAAACTATATGGAAGAAGTTTCAAAAGAAAAGGGGTTTGGTTTTGACTTTCGTGATGTTTTGAAAATTCGCAAAAACTATCGTAATTTTTTTGGTATTGTCAATGGTTATGAGAAAAAATTGATTTCCCCGAACGAAAAGAAAATTGCCGAAATCAATGCCTATTTTAAAGATACGAATTTCAAATATTACGACGGCTCACAACTCAACGTAAAAATACATAACAAGCGCGAATGTATCAAGCTTTTGTCTCGCTTGGCAAAAGATGAAACATATCGCGAGCAGGTTGTGCCGCTGATTGACTTATATAATTTTGATAATATTTCATCTTTGGCGCGTGATGCCGAAAAAATTCCGTTTATTTGCATGACCAGCCGTATGGTGGAACAAAAAGGTTATGATGTTGCTATTAACGCCATTTTGCAAATCAGTTTCAAATATCGCAATTCGCCGGAAAATTTCCCGATTTTTGTGTTGGGGGGTGCCGGCAATAAGGATTTATACAGCGACTTGCAAACCCTGAAAGACAATACTAAACAAATTTTCCGCGACTTTGCCAAGCGCATTTTTGTGTTCCACGGCTACAAAGACGAATTTGCTTATGCGGTGCAGCTGGCGGCCGATTTTTATATGATGCCGTCATATTTTGAACCTTGTGGTCTAACACAAATGGAAGCTATGGCGAAAGGTTCATTGCCGATTGCTACTTCTACCGGCGGTTTAGTTGACACCATAGAGGACAGCGTTGACGGCTTTAGAACACAGGCGTTTTTTGCCGGTGGCGAACGTGTGTATGGAAGCAACCTGATGGCGCAACATCTTAAGAATAATCTCAATGCTTATGAAGATGCGGTGGAGCGCGCGTTGCGTTGTTTCTATGTTGCTCCGCAAGATTTGCATCAAATGCAACGTCGGGCGATGGCTGATGATTTTAGCTGGTCAACACCGGAGAACGGTTCGGTTTATAAATATTTCAAGCTATTCACCACCGGTTCGCTTTAAGCACAAAAGCGGAGTTCGATTTCTTCACAGTTTAAAAAATTAAAGAAAATTCGATATATTTTAACAACAGTTTTTACTTGATTTTTATATATTTTGATTTACTATAGCCAACATCGGTAGGTGTTCTGCCGATGGAGTATCACAACTCCTTATACCAAATAAACTCCTCAATGGTGGGGAGCCGGCGGAATATATCGAATACGCCGGACTGATGGTATAACAGTTGTGAACTCCCGACCACTTTTTTAGGTGGTCTTTTTGTTTAACTTTAACAAAAGAGGAGTTCTGAAATATGTGTGCACATTATTTAGTCCCTAAAGAGGTTTTACCGGAAATTTGCCCGCAACTCAAACAACTTCGCCTTGAACAAGGACTGAGTTTGGAAGAATTGCAAGCTATTGTCCATATTAGTCCCAGATTGCTGAAACGTATGGAAGACGGCAAATGCTTGGTGTTGTTTCATCTTATCAAACTACTTGATTTTTACGGCAAAAAAGTGCGAATAGCGCTGGAAGATAAAAATTAACAGCGACATCAATACTACAATATTTTAATGTCGCTGTTAATATAAGTTAGCCATTATATAGCTTAAACTCTATTTTTTCCCGACCGGAAAAACTTGAACACCTTTATAGTGTCCGCCAAGTTCGGTAGCTTGTTGCGCTTGTTGCGCTTTTTTCTTATCATATTGTGCTGCCGGATGATTATATTTAATCACCGCATCAACATTCGGCACATTTCCGCCAGCTACTGGTTGACGCACATTAGAAGCCATTTTTTCTTGCGCCTGATGTGTCGGATGAAAATCTTTCGGGTCGCGTGAAATATCTTGCGGTAAGCGTAACATCATATACCCCGAACCACCGCCATATGCCGGACCGGAAACACCAATGGAATAGAAGCCGCCAATATAACCGTAATCCATATCTATGTAGTCAATAGCAAACATGGTGCGAATGGTGCTGTTTCC
>OMQE01000091.1 GCA_900313155.1 uncultured Rhodospirillaceae bacterium
GGTGCGGCCAAGAAGACTTGAACTTCCATGAGCTTAGCTCATAACGACCTCAACGTTACGCGTCTACCAATTTCGCCATGGCCGCACATTCAAAACACCATACAATTATTATATTATTTTTCATAAATCAAGACTTTTTTTCATTAATGTGCATTTTTTTCCATTTTATTCTTGACAAAGTTGTCAAAATATTTTACAAATATAACGATTTCTAATCTTTGTGTATGTTAAATATAATTAATTACTAACCCTTTAAAAAATCAACAAGATGAAAAAGGTATTATTTGGAGTTATGCTGATGGCGACAGCGTTCGGCATAACAAGTTGTAGTGAGAAAAAGGCAGGTGTTCCTCTCGAGGGAAATGAAAACCTGCTGGTGTTTGAAAAAAATGGTCTGTTCAGCATTAAGCAGGCAGACGGAACTCCTATCCTATTAGGCAACTTCTATGAGACAATCCAGTGGGATAATAACATGGAAATCATCATTGCCAAGAATGGTGATCAAACCACGTTGGCTTGGCCTGATGGTCATACTATCCTAACAGACAAAATCGTCAAGATAGAATCAGCTGGAGAAGACTTCTATCGTATCTCTCTTGCTGATAATCATGTTTGTCTGCTTGCTGGTCCATCTGCCCGACAGAACTATAAGATTACCGGCGACGGTTTATGGGGTAAGATGCAGGAAATTAGCATTGAATCCGGCTTTGTGTTCATGAAAGGAGATGCCGGCTGGGGTGTGGCGAAAATTTCCCCACGCGAAGGTCTGGCTCCAACGAGCTATAAAAGCGTATATATTCTGAAAATGCCGAAAGCAGACGCTATTCTGATAAAAGATACCAAAGGCGGATATGCACTCTATGATGCCAAAGGAACAGTAGGAATGGAATATAAACTTCCGCCCAAAAAGTTCCAGCAACTACTCAAAAAAGCCAAACTTCCCGACAAGCCATACGGCGTCGTTGAAGTTGACTTCAAGCTCTAAACGCTGTGACAGCGACACTTCCGTTGTTAATTAAATCTTGCACCTCGGCGGAGGTGCTTTTTTTTATGCGTTTTTCTAATTTAACCTCTTGACTTTTGACAAATTATCTGATATTCGACAAACGATAAACTTATTATAGCACATATAATTATGAAGAAAGAAAAAAATGTTCCGTCTATGGAACAAGAAGACTTCCTCGGGAAAAATACCCTCGGAAGAAAAAAAGAAAAGCGTCCCGACAACCCTCTTTTTGCGGGCAAACCCAAACGAGGCGATGGCGGTGATTTACTTTGACTGTAGAACTCAATCATTCATTCAGGTCTCGAGTTTGCTTATTTCTTTCACGAAATTTTGCAAACTCGGGATTTTTTATATCTGAAATAAGCGATGTTGTCCCGAGAATAACGATGGGTAACTGGCAATTTTGTGCTATATTTAGCGCTTCTGACAATGAAACAGCATATTCTGCTTTTATATTTTTTTGTTCAAGAATTTTGATTTGATTTTTTGTGAAAATGTAGTGCGAATTAGACGACTTTGTTAAAATAATTGTTTCAGAAATATCAGACATAACCTCCGCCACGCCGGAAAAATCTTTATCATCGGGAATCCCTATAATTGACACCACCTTTAAAATATTCAGCTCCTTCACTGTTTTTTTAACACTTTCGGCATTAAAACGATTGATGCAGGCATCAAGCATTATAAAAGGCTTTGTGCTAATAATTTCTTGTCGTCCCGACCACTTTAGTGTTAACAATTTTTGTTTTACTTTTTCAACATTTATCTTGGGCAATATACACTCACAAAACGCTAATGCCAACGCACAATTTTCAGCTTGATGAACACCTAGCAACGGAATTTTTATGTCACAATATTTATTTTTCGCTGTTACCACGTCAAAAATCATTCCGGACTTTGAAAATTTTACGTTTTCCGCTTTAAAATCTTTACCATATTCCAAAAGTGTGCAATTTTTTTCATGTGCTCGCTGTTGAATAATCTGCAAAACTTCTGCATTTTGCTCCGCAGTTACAACAATTTTCACATCATCTGTTATTGTATAAACTTTATCTCTGGCAATTTCTTCAAGCGTTTTACCAAGTTCTCGCGTATGTTCTAAAAAAATTGTATTTATAACGGCATATTGGTGCTTTATGTTTGTCACATCATCATACTTAGCTCCCTTTCCGTGCTCAATAACATTAAATTTTGTATGTTTTGCTTTAAAATAATTCAGAGCAATTGCCGCTTGTATTCCAATTGGGCTAATATATTTCGAAGGTGCAAGGGCACTCTCTATTTCATCAAAATACGGTTTTATTTTTTCAACACATGTTATAAAATCACAATCAGAAATTTGTATGCCGTTAACTCGAAAACGCTCACAAAAATTGCTGATATGCGGACTTGTCATCAGGCCTACATCAAAATTCATTTGTAAAATTTCCGAAATCATATAAGCAACGGAACCTTTTCCCTTGCTTCCGGTTACAGTAACTACCGGTGTTCGAGAAAGTTTTTGCAAAATATCTTTACTATATTCCGGATGCCTTTTATAAGCATCTTTGTCACTGAAATTAAGATGACTTTCAGCCTTTAAATACGATTGATAAACATAATTTTCGGCCTCTTTTCTATCCAGCATTAAAGTCACCTTTTATAATATTAACAACAATCCCTGCAACATTTACGTTTGTTGCTTTCTCAATACCCTCTAATCCGGCAGTAACATTTATTTCGCAAAAATATGGCACATTTTTTCCATATAACAAATCTAAACCGACAAAATCTAAATTACTGGCCCTATAAATATCTTGCGCAATATCATGAAATTCCGGTAGAATTGCTATCTTTTTAACATTTGCTCCCAGCGCTACATTTGCCCTAAAATCTGCCAATGAACATCTTTCCATTGCGGCAACAACTTCTCCGCGCACACAATATAATCGCATATCTCGTCCGCAACTTGAAGCAATAAATTCTTCAAAAAGCCATTCTTTGTTTGGTGAAAATAATTTTGCTAAAGAAACATAATCGGTTTTATTTTTAATCAAAAAAATTTCTTGTCCCATAGAACTTTCCAACCCTTTAGCTACAAACGGAAGTTTCAACATATCTGCCAACAAAGAAAAAAGCAAATCACAGCAACCGACAATATATTTCGGTTTGATAAAATATTTAGAATCTATATTTTTGATTTGCTCCCATTTGTTGATATAAGTGTTTAATGCTTGTAAGTTATTATAACTTTTTTGCCCCAATTGGTTAATAGAGTCTTTTATTTTCCCGTATTTATAGCGATTGATAACAAAATCTTTATTTTCAAGCAATTTTCCGCAATTATAACAATCATTGCCATTTATGCATGTGTCATAGACTCCGAGCATTTTCAAGTCAATATTTTGTTTTTGCGCTTCTTCCTGCAAACGTCTGTAAGAATAAGCATTACCCATGTCATTATATTTTTCGATTAAATATCCGGAAATCGTCATCTTATATCTTCCCAATCTATTTCTGCCAATTTGTGAATAATCTGTGTTAAAGAGACAATCAAAGCATTAAATTGCTCTTTATTGTTAGGATTTCGATACTCTCCGTTAATTTCCAACTGCAAACAGTCAGTTCTTGTATTATCGGAAATATTTTTGGTAACGGTATTCGCGCCACCGGCCGTAAATAGTTTATTTTTCCAAACCAATTTCTTCTGCGTATTGAGGCTCGAAAAATTTTCATTAAACATACGCACAACAATATCTTCAACAAACTTATGCCCATGCAAAGAGGTTAAATCTGTATTTTTTTCAATTTCCGATAATTTAGGATTCGGCGCCGTTCCGAGCTCAACAGCATATTCTCGAGTTGCTGCCGAACCGTGTAAATCCAATAACATATAAATCGGACAATGTTCTTCTGTCATTTTCTGAAGATATTTTTTCAATAAAACTTGATAATCGTTACATTCCGGTGCATCAAAATTCGGGTCTTTTTCGGTATAGCAAGCATTATAAATCAAATGACACCCTGTAGTTTGTTGCAAATAGAGAGCAATTCCACCGGTATATAAATCAGCCCACTTTTTTTGGTTGCCGCGAAAATGATTAACTGAATGAGGAGCAGACAACATAATAGGAATACTGCCTTTGACGACCTTATAATTATCACCGGATATACCATCATAATTGTTAACACTAAATATTCTTTCATTTTTTTCAATTTGCTCGAACATATATTTGTCCTCCGTGATATGAGCAGATTTTATGATAAAAATTGAATAAAGTAAAATATTTTTTATAGCCAAATACAAACTTGTTTTTTTTATTTTATGAACTTTTTTTTAACTTCATCTAGGTAAAATACATAGGAATTTAAAGGAGGCGTTTATGCTTGAGGCTAAGCAATATCAAATTGGTGAACAACCCCAAAATCTGGTGATTTTCCTGCATGGTTACAATGGTACTCTTGATGACCACAAGTATGCCATTGATTGGTTGCGGCAATATTTGCAACAAGCAATTTTGATTACACCTCAAGCGCCGCAAATTTGCGATAAAAATCCGCAAAAACGCCAATGGTTCGGCATGCTGAAATACGATTCCGAAAATAAGCGCTCTAATCCGCAAACACCGGTTGAAGATATTTTTGCAATCTATAATGACGCCGCTCTAGAAATAGATTTCTGCGCCGAAACCATCAATACCTTTATTGATACTCAACAACGTCTGTTTAACATAGATGATGCCCACACCTTTTTGATTGGTTTTTCCCAAGGAGCGATGCTTGCTCTCTATACCGCATTAACGCGTCCTGAACCGTTGGGTGGTGCTTTTGTTTTATCCGGTTTGGTTGCCGGCGAATTTTTACTGGAACAGAAAATCAGCGCTGAACCACAGGTTTATATGTTCCACGGAAGCGCCGACTTGAAAGTTCAGTCTAAAACGTTTCCGCATAGCGTAGAATGGTTGGAAAATCATCAAATTCCTGTCAAACAGCGTATTTATTCAGGTTTGGCACACCGTATCAACGAAGACGAAATAATGACCATCGCCGCTATTATCAATCCTAAACCATAGTTAAAAAATATAAAAATTCCCTCCTCTGTTATAACAATCGCTGATGGTAGTTTCTGTAATTTCATATCGAGCCTTCAATGCAAATCAAAACAATTTTAACACGCAAAAAAAGACGAGGCTTAAACACCTCGCCGTTTTTTTCATTATATTGCATACCTGAAATTATTTAATTTCGGACGTACAATGCGGGCAACGTGTTGCTTCCAAATCAATTTCACTCCGGCAATACGGACATTTTTTGGTTGTCGGTGCGGCCGCAGCTGCAGCATCGGCTTCATCTTTCAACATTTTAGCTTGCAACGTGTTAATCGCCTTAATCAAAATAAACACGGCAAAAGCAACAATAATGAAACTGATAACTGTATTTAAAAACGCACCGTATTTAATGGTCACACCTTCAGTTAAATCAATAGCTAAATCAGAAAAATCAACCTTGCCTAAAGCCCACCCGATTGGCGGCATAATCACATCTTCAACCAACGATGTCACAATTTTACCGAAAGCGGCACCAATGATAATACCAACAGCCATATCCATCACATTGCCACGCATAGCAAATGTTTTGAATTCATTAAAAAAGTTTTTTAACATAATATTCTTCCTTTCTTGTTATTGATAAATAGGAAAATCACGGCACAAAGCCACAATTTTTTGTTTTGTTTGTGCAATCACTTCTTCAGCGTTGCCACGAGCCAACGCGTCCACCACATCGCCGATGCAATTGCCGATTAGCTCAAATTCTTTTTCCTTGAAACCGCGGGTGGTTCCGGCTGGTGTGCCCAACCGAACACCGGAAGTAATCTTCGGCGGCTCAGGGTCAAACGGAATAGCGTTTTTATTACAAGTAATATGCGCTTTTTCAAGTGCCGTTGTCACCACATCTCCGGTCAGCCCCTTTGGACGCAAATCCACCAACACCAAATGTGTATCTGTGCCACCCGAAACCAGCGCTAAACCACGCTTAACCAAAGTTTCACCCAAAACTTTGGCGTTTTTAACAACTTGCGCGGCATATTCCTTAAACTGCGGTGTTAAATCTTCGCCAAAACAAACGGCCTTACCGGCAATAACATGTTCTAAAGGTCCGCCCTGTGTTCCCGGAAATACGGCAGAGTTAATCTTTTTATAAAGTTCGGCATTGTTGGTCAAAATCATGCCGCCGCGCGGACCGCGCAAAGTTTTGTGCGTGGTTGTTGTTACCACATCTGCCCATTTAAGCGGATTGGGATGCACACCACCGGCAACCAATCCGGCAAAATGCGCCATATCCACCATCAAATATGCCCCAACTTTATCGGCAATTGCTCGAAATTTAGCAAAATCTATCTGCCGCGGATAAGCAGAGCCACCGGCAACAACAACTTTCGGCTTATATTCAAGTGCTAACTTTTCTGCCGCTTCATAATCAATTAACCCATCTTCTTGACGCACGCCATATTGCACGGCTTTGAATATTTTACCTGAAAGCGAAACTTTTGAACCGTGAGTTAAATGACCACCGGCATCTAAACTCATACCCATTAGCGTATCGCCGGCGTTCATCAGCGCCACATAAACCGCCATGTTGGCTTGGCTGCCGGAGTGCGGTTGCACATTCACATATTCCGCCCCAAAAAGTTTTTTGGCTCTTTCTTGAGCTAAACTTTCTATTTCATCAATAAATTCACAGCCGCAATAATATCTGTGCGCCGGATACCCTTCGGCATATTTATTGGTCAAAATCGAGCCTTGCGCCTCCATCACGGCTCTTGAAACAATATTTTCCGAAGCAATAAGTTCCACTTGTTCTTGTTGGCGTTTCAATTCTTTTTGAATGATACCCCAAATAGCGCCATCTTCTGTTTCCAAGTTCTGTTCAAAGTCCATTTTTCTACTCCATATTATCCAGCTTATCGAGCCGGCGTTGATGTCTTCCTCCTTGATACGTCGATTGCATAAAAGTATCAATATATTTAATCACGTCATCAACAGCCATTGTCCGTCCGCCAAAAACAAGCACATTGGCATTATTATGTTCTTTAGCCAATCTGGCCGCATCTTGGCTGTATATCAACGCCGCGCGAATCCCCTTAAAGCGATTCGCCGCTATCGAAATGCCGATACCCGTTCCACAAATCAGAATCCCTAAATCAGCCATTTTAGAAAGCACGGCATGTGCCATTTTTTGTGCCATATCCGGATAGTCTACCGATTCGGCATCATAAGTCCCCAAATCAGCCATTTTTAAATTTTGGTAGTGTGTTTTAAGAGCTTCTTTCAGTTCATATCCGCCATGATCGGCTGCAATTGCAATATTCATTTTTCTCCTCCGATTGTGCTTAACTATATAATAAATAAGTAAAATTCAACACAAAAAAAGCCACTTTTACACAAGCTGTCAAAAAAAATGCAAAAAAATAAAAAAAATTATTGACGTTTATCAAAAAATAGGTATATATGGTTTTTGTTGAGTGAGATTGGTCCGCAAAAGAATATGGCCGGTTGGCAGAATGGCTTATGCAGAGGACTGCAAATCCTTCTATATCGGTTCAATTCCGGTACCGGCCTCCAAGTTATTCCGACTTAGCTCAGCGGTAGAGCAATCGGCTGTTAACCGATTGGTCGTTGGTTCGAATCCGACAGTCGGAGCCAAAAAACAAAGAAAGTCACCCTTGTGGTGACTTTTTTGTTTTTATGGATCCTTCGGGTTCGAACCAACGAGAAGTTGGTTCGAGTATGAGCGA
>OMQE01000198.1 GCA_900313155.1 uncultured Rhodospirillaceae bacterium
CCTTCTTCTGCCAAAACTTTTGTAATTGCAGCAGTCAAGGTTGTTTTACCGTGGTCAACGTGACCAATCGTTCCAATGTTGCAGTGCGGTTTCGTCCGCTCAAATTTTTCTTTTGCCATATTTATTTCTCCAATAAAATTGTTTATTTCAATTGCCGAAGGGATGGTTGGCATACCGTCCCTTCGGACGTCTTTAACATTAAAAGTTTATCTTAAGCCGATTTGGCTTTGATTGTTTCAGCTACTTCTCTCGGAACTTCAGCATAATGATCAAAAATCATGGTATACTGAGCACGACCTTGAGAAAGTGAGCGTAATGTGTTCACATAACCAAACATTTGGGCAAGCGGAACAAACGCATCAACCACGCGGGCATTACCGCGTTGATCCATACCGTTCACCAAACCACGGCGAGAGTTCAAATCGCCGATAATATCACCCATATATTCTTCCGGAGTAACAACTTCAACCTTCATAATCGGTTCCAAGAGCTTCGGAGCAGCTTGGTTCATACCTTCACGGAAGGCTGCGCGAGCAGCAATTTCGAAACACATAACGTTAGAGTCTACTTCGTGATATGCGCCATCGTACAATGTGCACTTCACACCGGTTACCGGATAGCCGGCAATCACACCGGAATCCATAGCCGAACGCAAACCTTTTTCAACACCCGGAATATATTCCTTTGGAACGTTACCGCCAACAACCGTATTTAAGAATTCAAAGCCGGTATGATCTTCAGTCGGTTCAAACTTAATTTTAACTTTAGCGAACTGACCGGCACCACCGGATTGTTTCTTATGCGTATATTCAATATCGCACGGTTTTGTGATGGTTTCACGATAAGCCACTTGCGGATCACCCACATTAGCTTCTACCTTGAATTCACGTTTCAAACGATCAACAATAATGTCAAGGTGTAATTCACCCATACCGGCAATAATTGTCTGACCGCTGTCCGGATCAGATGTTACCTTGAATGACGGGTCTTCCATTGCCAAACGGCCTAAAGCCAAGCCCATTTTTTCAACATCGGCTTTGGTTTTCGGCTCAACTGCCAACTGAATAACCGGTTCAGGGAACACCATGTTTTCCAAGACAATCGGTTTAGATTCGTCACAAAGCGTATCACCGGTTGTGGTATCTTTCAAACCAGCCAAAGCGATAATATCGCCGGCGAATGCTTCTTTAATATCTTCACGCTTATTAGCATGCATCAAGAGCATACGACCGATACGTTCTTTCTTGTCTTTAACCGAGTTATAAACGTAAGAACCTGCGGTCATCACACCGGAATAAATACGAACGAATGTCAATGAACCAACGAATGGATCGTTCATAATTTTGAATGCCAAAGCAGACAACGGTTCTTTATCGCTCGGATGGCGAACATCTTCTGCTTCAGTATCCGGATTTGTTCCTTTAATAGCCGGAATATCCAACGGAGACGGCAAATAGTCAACCACAGCATCAAGCAAAAGTTGAACACCCTTGTTCTTGAAAGCGGTTCCGCAAAATACCGGAACAAAACTTTGGCTCAATGTACCTTTACGAATACATTTTTTCAAAGTTTCAACTGAAATTTCTTTACCTTCCAAATAGTCTTCCATGGCTTGTTCATCTTCTTCAACAGCCATTTCAACCAATTGATTGTGATATTCATTGGCTTTATCCAACAAATCTGCCGGAATGTCTTGAATTTCAATCGGCGAATCGGCCGTATCACCGGTATAAACAACAGCCTTCATCTTCAGAAGGTCAATCACACCGCGGAAGTCAGCTTCAGCACCGAGCGGCAATTGCATAGCCATCGGGCGGGCACCCAAACGGTCAACAATCATATCCAAGCAACGGTAGAAGTTGGCACCGATACGGTCCATTTTGTTACAGAAACAAATTCTCGGAACATTGTATTTATCAGCTTGTCTCCAAACTGTTTCTGATTGCGGTTCAACACCGGCAACCGAATCGAATACGGTGATGGCACCGTCTAATACGCGAAGCGAACGTTCAACTTCAGCAGTGAAGTCAACGTGGCCCGGCGTATCAATAATGTTAATGCGGTAGCCGTTCCAATAACAAGTTGTGGCAGCTGATGTAATCGTAATACCACGTTCCTGTTCTTGTTCCATCCAGTCCATCGTGGCAGCGCCATCATGCACTTCACCGATTTTGTGGTTAACACCCGTATAAAACAAAATACGTTCCGTTGTTGTTGTTTTACCGGCATCAATGTGAGCCATGATACCGATGTTTCTGTAAAGTTCCAATTTATGTGTTCTAGGCATTGTCTCTTCCTTATTCTATTAAAATTTGAAGTGAGAGAATGCTTTGTTAGCTTCAGCCATTCTATGTGTATCTTCACGTTTTTTAACGGCTGCGCCTTTGTTAGCCAGAGCATCCAACAGTTCGTTAGCAACTTTGTCTTTCATATTGGTTTCAGAACGCTTATGCGCCGCATCAATAATCCAGCGAATTGCCAAAGCTTGACGGCGTTCGGCACGAACTTCGCACGGAACTTGATATGTTGCACCGCCCACACGGCGAGAACGAACTTCAACAACCGGCTTAACGTTTTCAATAGCCGTTAAGAATGCTTCCAAGGCATCTTGTTTAGATTTAGAAGCCAGCGTATCTAAAGCAGAATAAACAATTTTTTCTGCAACAGCCTTTTTGCCGTCTTCCATAACATTGTTAATAAATTTTGCAACTACCTTATTGCCGAATTTAGCATCAGGCAGAACATTTCTTTTTTCAGCACTATGACGTCGTGACATTATCTTATCTCCTATTTCGGTCTCTTAGCACCGTATAAAGAACGGCGTTGACGGCGTTTAGATACACCCTGCGTATCGAGTGTACCACGAATGATATGATAACGAACACCCGGTAAGTCTTTCACACGGCCTCCTCTAATCAGCACCACTGAGTGTTCTTGAAGATTATGACCTTCACCAGGGATATAGCTGATTACTTCA
>OMQE01000023.1 GCA_900313155.1 uncultured Rhodospirillaceae bacterium
AGCTAAGTGCCGAGATTATTGGGATAGCCACGTAATGTTAGTAACTCCAAAAGAATTGGAAGCCAATATTGCGGAGTTAAAGGCACAAGGATTACCTACAAAGTCTCAAGAACTAGCATTGAAATCTTTTGAACATCGCGATGAAAAATCTCCAATTATTAAGCCTTTTGTTGCTGTAATTTCACCGAATGCAGTGAAATTACAGTTACCTAAGATTAATAGAGTAACACCAAAAACGTATGAATAGAAAATGCAAGAAAAGGGAAAGATTATTTAACCATTGAAAAGGAGAAAAGGAGAAAAGGAGAAAAGAAAATGAGTAATGAAGAGTATTTAGCAAAAGTTCGTCACAAAGCAGCAGGCGACCGGCTATTGATTGTTGCTGATAATTTTGGTGCAGAACACCCGCTTGATACTGTTGTTAAAACAACTTCAGGTAAAACCGCTTATGGATATATCCCAGAAGAAATTACCGATAAAACAGGAGGGAAACCGGCTCCGGTGATTGTAACAGAAGAATTGTTCGACCACTTAGATATCAAAGGCACTCGTATTCAAACTGTTGCTCAGCGAGGTTTTAATGATATGCGTGATGCTGTGGAGTATGCCTTGCAAAAACCGGATGCCATAGCCTTAGGCGGTGGCGATGGTTCTTTTAACATCTTCTTTAAAAAAGAAGGTCTTGAAAAAGGTTTAATGTATGCAAATTTAATGTATTCAGGTGAGCCGACACCTTCCTATATTGTTCGCTCAATTTCTCCAACAGGTAAAGTTAAAGGTGATTTATTATTTGAAGGGAATTCCGCCCCGTCAATGTCTGTTCCTTTAGAATTTGACGATAAATCGTTGGAAGAAAAAATTAAATCATCCGCCGGTGACCGAGTTTCCGGTAAAACTTGGAATAAAGGCAATGTAATGAAAGCCCTGCGTATGCACGCACAAGAAGGGAAATACCCAACAGCTGAAGAATTTGCCGAAATTAAACAATGGATAAATGACGGTAAAACCACACACTTAACATCCGGAAGCGTCGGAATGTATATTAAACAAGCACTAGAGCAAAAAAACAGTGCAATGTTCTTTAAAGCAGGTCAAGAAGTTGGCGTTTGGCATAAAGTGGCGCCGGCAATTGAATATGTTACAAGTCAGCGCTTTTTAGAAACAATGGAACGAGCTGACCATGCATCTGTTGATATTAAATCTGCAATTATATTAGCAGATATGGCAATTGCAGCCCCAGAAGATAAACGTGCAGAAGAAGTTAAAAAATGTAGTATTGCATTCAATTTAGGTGGCAAAGATTTAGCTATAGCTCTGGTTCAAGGCGAAAAAAGCTTATTGGAATTTGATTTGAGCAATGCCGAAAAAGCTTATAAAACAGTGGAAAGCATTGTTGGTAATAAATTTGAAAATATGCAAATGCTTGATGATGTTTTGAAAGTATGTAAGCTTAAACATCCTGATTTTGAGATTGGTCAGGTCGGGAAATATTGTCATCTGGTTGCAGATGCCGTCAAAACTGCTCGTGCCGGTATTGATATAAAATCTATGTCTCCGGAAGAAAAGAAGGCATATTTTAGCAATAAAACAGCATATGATGTAGCAGCGGTTAAAGATGTATTTACTTTAGAAATGAGCAAAGATAACTCTATTGAATCAAGATAAGGAGGGCATCTCGTAGTCATCATCCCCATACCCTGTGTCATGTGCAGGGTATTTTTTGTGCCATATTCTAAAACATTCCTTTTTTGCGGAAATAAAAAATAACAATCAACGTGCCGATTAAAGACAAGGCTATCACCGCACCAAAGCCGTAGGTCATATCGGCAAAAGGCACTGCCACATTCATACCCCAAAATGTGCCAAGCATGGTCGGAATGGAAAGCACAATTGTAATCGCCGCCAAAAACTTCATAATCTGGTTTAGATTATTGTTGATAATAGAAGCAAAACCGTCCATCATTCCCTCTAAAATGGAGCGATGCATATCTACCATTTCAATAGCCTGTTTGTTTTCCACAATCACATCTTCCAACAAATCCGTATCATCTTCGGTAAATGCCAACATCTTCGAACTTGCCGGAGATTTAGTCATACGCAATATTTTTTCCAAAACCAATTGATTGTCGCGCAAAGCCGTGGTGAAATACACCAACGATTTCTGAATTTCCATCAACTGAAACAGTTCCTCATTATGTGTTGTGCGTTTCAAAGCATCTTCCAAATGTTCGGTCTTGCGGTTGATAATTGCTAAATAGCGCAAATAAAACTGGGTAATTTTGTAAAGAATCGCCAGCATAAAACGCGTGCGGCGCCGTGTATCAAAAGTTTTGGCGGTATTTTTATTAAAAGAGCTGATAATACGATTGTCTTTTGAGCAAATTGTCAAAAAATTACCTTTAGAAAACACCAAACCGCACGGCAACGTATCAAAATTACCTTCTTCATCCAAAAGCGGCAAGTTCACAATAGCAGAAAATACCCCATCTTCCATCTCAACACGCGAACGTTCATCGGCATCGAGTGAATTTTGCAAAATATCGGCATCAACTTTGAGCAATCCCGAAACCTGTTCAATTTCCTTACCCGTTGGGTTAACTAAATTGAACCATGCATTTGTAATAGAACGAAATTTTTTGAGCTTGACTAATTTACCGACTTCTTCTGTTTTATAAATTCTCAACATAGCCAGCTCTCCTATGACAACACTGCTTTTCAAAGTGCAGTTCAGAAATGGTGCGGCCAAGAAGACTTGAACTTCCATGAGCTTAGCTCATAACGACCTCAACGTTACGCGTCTACCAATTTCGCCATGGC
>OMQE01000180.1 GCA_900313155.1 uncultured Rhodospirillaceae bacterium
AACCACATTTTTAAATAATTTACTGAAAATTTTGGATATTCATAAACGCATAATTACAGTAGAGGATACTCGGGAGTTAATTGTGCCACATCCGAATCGTGTTCACCTCGTCCTCTCCAGAACGGAGCAAACAAACAGCATTAACTACGAAAAAATTATTGACTTGGTTGTGCGTTTTACGCCTGATGCCATTATCGGCGGCGAAATTTCTACCAGTAATGCCAGCGGTATCTGGCAATTGATGGGTTCCGGTCACGATAATTGTTTCGCTACTATACACGCCGAAAGTTCGCAAGAAGCTTATCTGCAATTTATTAAACGTATTATGGCCTCAACCAATGGTGCTGTTAATGTGGAACAAACTCTTGATGAGATGAAACGTAAATTGCATGTTGTGCAAATTCAACGTTTGGGCAATCAGCGTGCCATTACCGAAGTAACCTGATACAAAACAAACTAAACCAGATGTAAAACAACCCCGATAACGGCGCTCAACACAATGTAATAAATCGGGCTGATTTTGTATAAACGCATCGCCAGAACTAAAATTGCCAACAAGCCTAAAGTTTGCCAATTGGTGATTGTTTGCGCCGTAATGCTCCAACCGGCATATAAAATCAGCGCCAACACCGCCGGCCGAATACCCCCTAAAATGGCGGAAACATATTTGTTTTCATGCCATCTGTTTAATAAACGGGCAATTGTATAAATTACAATCATCGACGGCAAAACTTCGCTTAAAACCGCCACCAAACCACCCGCAAAACCCGCTGTGGTAAAACCGGCATAAGTTGCCATATTTATTCCCACGGCACCGGGAACAGATTGCGAAACTGCAATCATATCAGTCAGTTCTTGAGTGCTGAACCACGGATATTTTTGTGCTAAATCAAACAAAAACGGCACGGTCACCAATCCGCCGCCAATAGCAAACAGGCCAATTTTGAAAAATTCCCAAGCCAGAAGAGCATATATCATTTTTGTTTCCTCTTCTGCCATAAAAGCGAACATAAACCGCTAAGCGCCGCTAAAACCACAATTGCAATGGCCGACCATTTGAGCCAAAACAGAAATATTGTCGCCAATGCAAACACAACATAGCCAAACAAACCACGCACGCCCTTTTGCCACATATCCAGAACCGTGCTGATAATTAAGGCAATCACACTAACGCGAATTCCTGAAAAAGCCCATTGAACATATTGATTATCCATATATTGCCGAAGCAAAAGAGCCACCAAAGTTATAATCACCACAGAAGGTGAAATAACCCCTAACGTGGCGCAAATTAACCCCAAAACACCTCGCAGTTTATACCCGATAAACGATGCCGCATTAACGGCAATAATTCCCGGTGTGCATTGACCGATGGAATAATAATTCAGAAGTTCTTCTTGGCTCACCCATTTTTCTTTACTGACGGCTTCGCTTTGCAAAATCGGCAACATGGCATAACCGCCGCCGAAAGTAAAAAGTCCCATTTTGAAAAACAAGGCATAAAGCCGCCATAAACTGACTTTAGTCATTTTGTGCTCTAACGCTTTCGGTGAGTATTTTTTCTTTTTTTAAGTAGTCAAAAATTTCTTCTGCCAATATCTGATGTCCGCGAGCGTTAGGGTGTGTGGCATCGTGATATAGTTTTTCTAAAGTTCGTGTATGCCATTGCGGATAACGGGCAAAAAATTTGATTTTTCGTTCATGGCAAATGCGGCAAATTTGGTTATTGTAGCGTTCTACATCTTCATTGCGGCGGACCAACGCCGCTGTTGGCAAATAACGCTTTTCCACAACCGGTAATAAGTCAAACACCACAATTTGTGCGCCGCTTTTTTGCAACGTGTCGAGCAAGTTGTTCCAATACATTTCACGTGCACCAAAAGAAAAATCAAGCGCTAAATTACTGTCCTTTCGGCGGCGTAAATCGTTTGTGCCAAGCGAGACAAGTAGCAAGTCAAAATGTCTGGAAAGGACCTCATGCACCGCGCGCATAGACGCATCGGCAATATTATCTCCGGCTTGTGCCAAATTATTAAATAAATATGCCGACGGATAATCTTGTAAAATTAGTTTTCCCAAGCGCGCGAACCACCCCAAATCTTCGCTATCATAATAGCCATGCGTAATACTGTCGCCAATTGCACCGATAAGTTTGACCATATTATTCTCCTTTAGTTTATTAAATAAGCTTCATAATTTTGGCTGACAAGACCTATTCTTTACCATAACCGTAACGCAGTAAAAGATTTAAAAAAGACAAATAAAACAACGATTCTGCAAGTTCTTCCAATATTTCATTATCAAAAGGACGTTCTGCCAAAAGCGCCAAAACGCCGCCCAGTGTCAAAAACAAAAGTTCCCACACATAAATCGGCGCTGTCTTGATATATTTCCACGCTGTTACATATACCTTAAGCCAAAAAAAATAAACAATAACAAAGGTGGTAAAAATATTGCGTATCCAGCGCAAAGTTTCTCCAAACGGTATATCGGACCAATTACAACTTATCAACGTTGTGTAGGCTGCACACAACCAATAACGCCCCATATTAACTTCGCGAATAATTATCAACACCGTCAAAAGGCTGAAAAATATAAACAAAGTTTTATCTTTTTGCACACACCAAGCTGCACACAAACCGACAACACAAATTATGAGTTGCAGGCTTTCCACCACACCGTCTTCCACGTACCAACGAGCAGAAGTATATTGCATCAGTGGGTACATTGCCAAAGCCAATAAAAGTTCGGCAAGTGTCAAAAAATTGCCGGAAAAATCCAGTCTGCTTAATGTGCTTTTGAATAAGTTTAGCATTTTTATCCTCAACTTGTTTGTTTTAATATATGCACGAAAAGTTCGTTATAAATTACAATCAACACAACAATTATGTTGCTCAACTTGAATGTTACAGTGCGTAATGCCGAATTTTTTGTTCAGTAGCTGACTAATTTGTCGCGATATATCTAAATTACACGATTCTACATGGCATTCGAGCGCCGTTTCATGTTCACTGATGCTCCACAAATGAACGTGATGAATACCACTGATGCCGTCTAGTGCCAAAACCGCTCGTTTAACTTCTTCAACATCAATATCGGTTGGTGCGGCGTTCATTAAAATATCTACAATTTTCGGAAACGAAACAACAGCCTGAAAAATCATATAAAATGCAATTATCAACGCTACAATGCCGTCAATTCGATAAATGCCGAACCACAGCACACATAAACCGGAAATAATCACCCCGACAGAACCGAAGGCATCGGCCAAATTATGAATAAATACCATTTTCATATTAGCGTTATGGTGTGCATCATGGTGTGAAATTTTAGCGGTTACGGCATCAATTACCAACGCCAATACTGAAATCCAAATAATGATATGACCGTCAATAATTTCCGGTTTAATTAGGCGTTCCACACCTTCCAGCAACAAATAACAGCCGGAAATAAAAAGCAAAATCAAGTTGACAAATCCGCCGATAATCTCCGCGCGTTTAAAACCGTATGTGTATTTTGCCGACGCCTTTTTGCGGCCGATTTTAAAAGCAATCACGGCAATTAAAATAGACAAGGCATCGGAGGTGTTGTGCAAGGCATCGCCAATCAGTGCCACACTACCGGCCACAATACCGCCAACAAATTCTGCCGCTGAAAGTAACATATTAACAGCAAACGATAGCAACAACAGCCGTACCGATGTTTCACTTACTTCATTATGGTGGTGACAACATAAGCCGAGATGCTTGTGCGCGTTATGTTCCAAATGCTTGCCTGTCATATTTTTTCTCCGTTTATTTTCCAAAAATAAGATGCTACCGAACTCTAATAAAGTCAAGTTATAATTTCTGTAAAATATAAACAAAAACTTAAAGTTTGTGGAATATAATGTATCAAAAAGAAAGGAATATAATCATGACAATTTTAGCCGCCGTGGCGGTTCCGCACCCGCCAATTATTTTGCCGGAAGTCGGCAAGGGTGAAGAGCAAAAAATAGCCCATACAACAGCCGCATATCAGCAGGCGATGATGTTCTTAAAATCCTATCAGCCGGAAACGCTTATTATTATCAGTCCGCATACCACACTTTATGCCGATTATTTTCACGTTTCATCGGGTAAAACGGCACACGGCGATTTTATTCGTTTCAACGCGCCACAAGTGATGGAAGATGCCGAATATGATGTTGAGTTTGTGCAAGAACTGGAAAAGGTTTGCCACAATCAGGGGTTTCCGTGTGGCACGCAAGGCGAACAAATGCCGGAACTTGACCACGGTACATTGATTCCGTTGCGTTTTTGGCATCAAGCCGGTGGTAAAGGAAAAATTGTGCGTCTTGGTTTGTCAGGTTTAAGCTTGCTCCACCACTACGAATTAGGGCGCATCTTAGCAGCAGTGTCGCAAAAATTGAACCGCCGCACGGTAATTATAGCCAGTGGAGATTTATCGCACAAACTATTGTCTGAAGGCCCTTATGGTTTTGCTGCCGAAGGTCCGGTTTTTGATGCGCAAATTACCGATATATTTAAATCTGCCGATTTTGCAAAAATGTTGTCGATGCCGCCGCAGTTGTGTGACGCTGCCGGTGAGTGCGGTCATCGTTCTTTTGTTATTATGGCCGGCGCATTTGATTGCAAGGCTCTTAAAAGTGATTTGCTCTCGTATGAAGGGCCGTTTGGTGTCGGTTATGGTGTGGCAACATTTTCAATTACCGGTGATGATGCTTCTCGAAATTTTGCGGATAAATTACGTGAGGAACACCTGAAAATGATTAACAAAGAAGATGCTTATGTGCGTTTGGCACGTTATACGGTTGAACATTTTGTGCGCACCGGGCTGATGCCGTTAGACATACCGCAATTACTTCCGGAAATGCTTATAGAAAGGGCAGGGGTATTTGTTTCACTTAAAAAACGCGGGCAACTGCGCGGTTGTATCGGTACAATTTCACCGGTGCAAACGTCTTTGGCGCTGGAAATTATCCGAAACGCCGTTTCAGCTTGTTCTCAAGACCCGCGCTTTTCGCCGGTTCGCCTTGAAGAACTTGATGAGTTGGTATACAGTGTTGATGTGCTTAAACCTGCCGAACCTGTATCTTCGGTTGAAGTATTAGATGCTAAAAAATATGGCGTTATTGTGCAAAACGGCTCTCGCCGCGGTTTGCTTTTGCCTGATATTGAGGGGGTGGAAACGCCGGCCGAACAAATTGCTATTGCCAAACAAAAAGCGGGTATTCTGCCTTATGAAGAAGTGCAATTATCCCGCTTTGAAGTTGTTCGCCATAAATAGTGTTTTAGTAATATTTGACCACCATAATGCAAGTGTCGCCGGTGCAATTGCAACCGGTCATTGCCTCATCAACTTGGAGCGCGGTACTGCCCGCACAACCGATGGCATAAGCCGGACTGTTGCTAACTGCTTGTGTTTTGCAGTCTAAATGCAAACTACTGGCGACCGTACTTTTGGCATTTTCTGCCGCAGCGAAACCAATCCCGATAAAAGTGCTGTTCTGCCCGCTTTTCCAATCTTGCGCTGCCAATCGCAAACATTCTGCAGCTGAAATTCCGGTATATGTAATTGTGAAAGCTAAATCGTCACTTGTTTCACCGGTTTCTGCCAATAGAGTGGAACTTTCAATTTTGGCATCACCGCTGAACATAGTCGTTAAATCTGTGCTATTAGGAGTAATCATATCCCCCGGAACGGCTTTCATTTTTATAGCCACATTATTACTCAAGCCAGCATAAGATGACGCTTGCTCGCCAATCATTGACACGCGCGAAGCAATTTCGTTGACCTGTGCTAGCGTATGGCTTATCCGATATTGCATCATGGCCTTTGTATAAGCGGCTAAACCACCTACCGAAAGCACACCAATAATCGCTAAAACGCCAATCATCTCAATCATTGAGCGTCCGCTTTGTAAGTTTTTCATCTTTTATTGCTCCGTTACTGTCACCTACTTTTTTTCGTCCGGATCACGCAAAACATAGCCACGCCCCCACACGGTTTCAATATAGTTCTTTCCGCCGGAAGCTTTTTCCAATTTTTTACGCAGTTTGCAAATAAACACATCAATAATCTTCAATTCCGGCTCATCAATGCCACCGTAGAGGTGGTTTAAGAACTGGTCTTTATTGAGTGTTGCCCCTTTGCGTAAAGAAAGGAGCTCCATAATACCATACTCCTTACCGGTTAAGTGCAAAGTTTTTCCTTTAACGGTTACGGTCTGTGTATCTAAATCAATAGCCACATCACCGGTTTTAATTACAGAATTTGAGTGTCCTTTAGAACGGCGTACCACGGCTTGAATACGTGCCAAAAGCTCGGCACGGTCAAATGGCTTGGTTAAATAATCATCAGCACCATAACCCAAACCTTTCACTTTTTCATCTGGTTTGCTTAAACCGGAAAGAATAAGCACCGGCGTATTAACTTTGGCATTACGCAAATTTTTCAACACTTCATAACCGGTCATATCCGGCAACATCAGATCTAAAATGATAATGTCATAGTCATAGAACTTTGCAATATCCAATCCTTCTTCGCCATATTCACTGGAATCAACTACCATGCCCTCTTTTTTGAGTATCGATTCCACACTTTGCGCCATACCATAATCATCTTCAATCAGCAACACTCTCATATTGTCCAGCCTTTCACAAAAAATTGCACCTATAAGTTTAACTTTAACCATTTTATGCTAAATGAAAAGCACTTGTTAATAATTATTAACAGGCTAATAAAAAAATATTGCATTTTGACACTAAATATGAAAAAAAGACTTGCTTTTTGGGTTAATTTCGGCTATCTATGAGCAAGATTTATATATGCGGTCCCATCGTCTAGAGGCCTAGGACGCGGCCCTCTCAAGGCTGCAACACGGGTTCGACTCCCGTTGGGATCACCAATT
>OMQE01000081.1 GCA_900313155.1 uncultured Rhodospirillaceae bacterium
GGCTTTATGCGCCTGTGGCAGCTCACAATTGCCGACAGCGTGCGTCCATATATTCTTCTGCTTGTGATATTTTGCTTGCTTTCAATGCTGTGTATTGTGCTGATTGGCGTAGCTCATAAGGAATTTTTATACAAACTTTTTGCCTACATGACTGTATGTTACCTGCTGTTTTTGCTAGCCGAGGTCTTACTTTCTTCTGCTTTGCAGGCCGATTCGCTGCAAATGAATATTGCTTATTCACTATTTATTTTCTTAATTGTGACATCTTCATTGGTTGTTATTGATTTTCGGTTGGAGCGGGAATGTGCCGAAAAAAATTGTGAATACAGAGGAATTTTAGCCTATATGCCGAAACGTGCCAAAGTATTTGCCTTTTTTGTATTAGTAGCCTTGGGATTGCCGATTTCTTCAATGTTTTGGAACAACTTTATTATTATCTCGTCACTGTTTAATTTCAGTTTTGTTATTGGTATTATTGTCATGTTTTCCATTTCATTAATTGCCGTATCTATGCTCTATGAGCTGTATATGATGCGAGATTTGAAAACATACATTAATCCCCAAAGTGATGTTGAAGATATTTCACAATACCATCTGGCCTTTTTTATAGGGGTGATTGTGATTATTTTTCTGTCGTTTTTTAACCCGCTTTGGTTTGTTTGGTAAAGGAGGAAAAATTGTTGGAACAACTGATATATCTTTCACCTTTATTAGTTCTTTTGGTCGGAATTGCCGTTTATGCATTGGTTAATTTTAAGCACGACGAAACCTACAAATGTTTTAAGTTCAGTCGTATTTTGCTAGTCATCAGTCTTGTTTTAAATATCATTTTTTATAACAAGCCGATAATGGCGGAAATAACCAGCGCCAACAAACTAACAACAACTTTTATTGTGTGGCTCTATGTGGCTCTGCTGATTTTGTTGTTTGCCGCGCGCAAATGGTTTTCTAATATGAAGCAAAGCGGCGGACAGTTTTGTTATATGGTTTTATTAACTGCAGCGACCGGATGTCTTCTCATTGTTTCCAAAAACTTACTGCTCACTGTGGCAAGTATGATATTGTTTATGTTTGGCAACTACGAATTGCTGTTGAAAATAGGAAATTTTAAGCAAAATGACATTTCTCATAAGGTGTATTTAGGCACGGCAAGTATGTGTTCTGCTTTGCTTTTGACGGCGTTATTTGTGGTCTATGAAGGAGGCGGCGGGCTTGATTATGATTCTGTTTCGGCATATTTGTCAGAACACATTCATAATCCGTTGGTGTTTGCCGCGGCCGGCGCACTGGTGTTGGGATATATGTTTTTATTTGCGGCGGCACCATTGCATTATTGGCTAACAGAAACCGCCGGTAAGGTCTCTCTGCCGGTGTTCACATATTTTTTAACGGTTCCGGTGGGGGCATATTTGGTCAGTTTTATCCGATTGGGCATCAAGGTTTTGCAACCGGTTAACGAGCGATTTCAGCTTTTTTACGTGGCAGTGGCGCTGATGTCTATGTTTGTGGGCGCCATTGGCGCGTGTAGCGGGCAAAACATTCGCAAAATTTTATGCTACACTAATGTTTATTGTATCGGCATCATTTTTTTGGTTTTGCAACATTTTACCCCTTGGGCGGCACAAACGGCGATTATTTATTGGTTTGTGTGTATGTTGTCGCTTTATGGTATTTGTCTGGCGATGTTTTGTATTAAGGTTAAGGGAGAATATTTGTTTATGCTGAACGAATTTTCGGGAGTGGCATATAAATTACCTTTTTTAACGATAATGATTATTTTCTTTTTATTTTCACTTTTGGGAATGCCGCCGTTTATCGGGGCATTAGGTATTTTTTCGGTGTTGAGTAATTTAGCTTTGCAAAACCATTTCTATTATTTGCTATATGTCTTGTTCACCTTAATCATTATGGCCTATGCCTTCTTAAACATTATCCGCACGTTCTGTTTTGAAGACAGTCGCAATAATTTTGACCGTCCCGATTCGGACATTTCGGCTTTGTTGCTGTGTTTGGCCGGTTTGATGATATATTTTGTGTTGCAACCGCAGCATTTGTTGGCGCAACCGTGGTTAATTGAGGCTTTGTAAAATGATAAACTGGCAAATATATGCTTTACCGGAAACGTCAAGCACAAACGATGCAATTAAAGAATATTGCAACCAAAAAGGACAATATGTCGCCTTACGCGCTGTTAAACAAACTGCCGGACGAGGCCGCTTGGGACGAAAATGGCAAAGTTTGGACGGTAATTTGTTTTTTTCCATGGCACTGGAAATACCTTTGAAAAATTTGGGCATGTTGATTGTTTGCGCCTCGCTCAGCCTGTGGCAGACCATTAAAAAAATGCAACCGAGCGCAAGTGTGTGTCTCAAATGGCCAAATGATGTGCTTTTGAACGGCGCTAAAGTTAGCGGTATGCTTTTGGAAAAAGGCTCAGATGAGTATATCATCATCGGCATTGGTGTTAATATTGTGCAACATCCGGATAGTGCCGAAATGCTTTATCCGACCACGTCGCTTGCTAAAGCCGGCATAAACACAACCGCACAAGACTTTATGATGCAATATTTGCAGCAGTTCAGCCACAATTTTGAGCGTATGCAAAACGGGGAAGAAGCTTTGCTACGGCAACAATGGACAGCTTGCGCCAAAGGCGTGGGGCGAAAAATATCCGTTCGGCAAGGACAAACCGAGCAAATTGGTATTTTTAAGGGAATTGATGAAAACGCACATTTATTGCTGGAAAAAGAAAATGAAATATGCCACATTAGAGTTGGCGATGTTTTTTATATTGAGAAAGAAATATGACGGATTTTAAAAAAGAAGGAATTTATTTTATGCCGCTCGGCGGTGCCGATGATATCGGGATGAATATGTATATGTATGCGGTGGACGGCAAAATTATAGTGGTAGATGCCGGCTACGGTTTTTTGATGGATAATTTTCCGGGAATGGAACTGGCATATGCATCGCCGGAGTTTTTGGAACAGTATAAAGACGATATTGTCGGGCTGTTTATTACCCACGGACACGAGGACCACATGGGAGCTATTGCACAAATTTGGCCAACATTACAATGTCCGGTTTATGGTATGGATTTTTCGCTCGGTTTAATTCGTGAACGCCTTGATGAGTTCAAAATGGCCGACCAAGTTCCGCTGGTTTCGGTTAACAACAATCGCATGGTTGAGGTAGAAAATTTCAGTGTTGAATTTATTGATATTGCCCATACAGTTCCGCAAACCTGTGTTTTAGCCATTCGTACCAAATACGGCAACATTTTGCATGCCACCGACTGGCGCTTTGATGATGAAGCACTTGCCATGATTCCGACCAATTTTAAGGCGCTTAAGCGTTTTGCCGATGAGGGTGTTTCTATGCTGGTGTGCGATTCGACCAATGTTTTGGTTGATAAAAAATCACCGTCGGAATCGGATGTCCGTGAAAACTTAATTCGTCTGATTCCACAGTTGGAAGGCGGTGTGATTGTGACTTGCTTTGCTTCAAATTTGATGCGTTTAGAAAGTTTGCTTTTGGCGGCAAAGGCTGCGAATCGAACACCGGTTATTGTTGGAAGAACATTGGTTACAAATATGAAAGTTGCCACAGAGTGCGGATATTTGGCAGATGCGCCGAAAGCATTTACCATTGAACAAGCCAAAGATATTGCTGCCGAAAATGCACTTTATATTTGTACCGGTTCACAGGCAAACTATCATAGCGCCATGAGTTTTATTGCAAATGGCGAGAGCAAATATATCAAGCTGGACAAGTCTGATACGATTATCTTTTCTTCAAAAGTTATTCCGGGGAATGAGGACAAAATCGAACGCATGCAGGAAAAACTGATGGAACAGGGTGCTACCGTGATTACCGATGAAACGGAATTGGTACACACGTCCGGACATGCCTGTCGCGGAGATTTGAAGAAGATGTATGATTTGCTTAAACCGGCAATTGTGCTACCGGTGCACGGCGAAAAAAGCTTTATTCGCGAACATAAGCGTTTTGCTTTGGCTTGCGGAATTAAAGAAGTTTTTTCGGCGCGTAACGGAGATATGTGTTTGCTCAAAAATAATCATATTGAGCGTATTGAACAAGTTTTTGCCGATATTATCGGTTGGGACCGTAGTCGTCCGGTATCATTGGGTGCGCAGGTTATTCGCAATCGCAAGCGGATAGCTTTTAATTGCTCAATGTATATCAGCGCGGTGATAAAAGGTGCAGAGCTTTTAGATTTGCAAATGACTTCTATTGATATTTTGGAAGAAGACGATTGGTTAAAATTATCTGAAAAAATATTGGCGGAAGTACGTCCTTTGATAGAGAAAAAGTTGGAAGTTGAAGCAAGGCATCCGGTTTTGGAAGACTACATTCGCGGGCAAATTCGCCGCCGCGTTTTTGCTGCCACCGATATCAAACCGGTAACAATGCTCAACGTTTGTTATTTGGAGGAAGAAAATGAAAATCGTTGAATTGATGGGTGGGTTAGGCAATCAGATGTTTCAATACGCTTTTGGTAAGGCATTGGAACAGAAATACAATGAAAAGGTCTTATACGATAATTTTTGGTTTAATGAGGTTAAAGATACAACGAAAGAAGGCGTAGTAAGAGAATACGGTTTAGATTTGTTTTCTATAAATCCGAATTTTGCCACCAAAGAACAAATTGAACCATATATTTCTAAAAACAAATTAAAACGCATGTGGCTGAAATTGCTCGGTTGCGGTGGTAAGTATGTGCGCGAATATAAAAATCCGCAATACAATTCCGAATATCTTAAAATCAAAGGCAATGCTTATTATAAAGGCTATTTCCAATGTCCTAAATATTTTGAAAACATCGCAGATGAGATTAGGAAGGACTTTACATTTCCGCCAATTTCTGTTGATGATGCTTTTAATCAAAAGTGGCTTAAACGCTTTAGTGAATGTGAAAATCCGGTGTTTATTCACTTGCGGCGTGGTGATTATAAAAATTTAGCCGGTTGGCTTTTACCACTTGAATATTACCAAAAAGCAGTGGCAGAAATAAAAAAACATGTTAAAAATCCGACCTTTTTTGTGTTTGGCTCAGAGTGTGATGATTATATTAAAAATGAGTTTGATGTTGGCGCTCCTTTTGAAATTATCGGCGAAGAAAACGCCCGTAATAGAGAAGATTGGAAGGATATTGTGCTAATGATGCACTGCAAACATGCAATTATTGCCAACTCGACATTCAGTTGGTGGGCGGCATGGTTGAGCGATACAGATGGACGTACTATTATTGCTCCGATACCATTTACCGTAAATGATGAAATTTTACCAGATAATTGGATAAGGATAAAAAGATGAGGGACTGAATATGCGAATTAATTTTGTGCAAAACATTATTGATATTTTTCGTAATAAAAAAAATAAAAACGTTTTTGATTATGGCGTAAATAATAAAATTTTACTTACTTCTGACAAAAATAAGAAAAAAATTAAAATTCATATATATGGAAACAATAATAATATAGAGATAAAAACCACCGAAAGGTGCATAATGGACATATACATAGGATTATCTGATTGCCCTGTAAATAATTGCAAGCTGGTAATTGAATCTCAAACTTCTATTGCGGGTATGGAAGTGCGCATATGTGAAGATAATCTAAGTATGTATATAGGTAAAGGTTGTATGATTTCTGATTATATTAAAGTCTTCTGTTCTGATATGCATACGATTTTTAATAATGAAGAAAAAGTAGTTAATAAAGGCAAGCAAATCTTTATCGGTAACCATGTTTGGATAGGAACAGGAGTGAGCATAGCAAAAAATTCGTATATTGGAGATAATTGCATTGTTGGAATGAAAAGTGTAGTTGCCGGAAAATACGAAGAAAACAATTGTGTGATAGCAGGAAATCCGGCCCGTGTTGTTAAACATAATGTTAATTGGGACAGGTTGCCGATTCCGAGATTTGAACTGAAAAGTAAGGACCAATAATGAAAATAGCGAATGTAATGATAAGTCGGGTGCAAGGCGGTATTGAGCAGATGTTTTTGCATTACAACACCGCACTGACAAGACTTGGAAATGACGTGGTATCGGTTGTTGACAATAAGTGTCAATTAGTGAATGATATTAAAACGCCGTATGTCAAAATAAATTTTAACAAATTTAATCTGCTACTGATTTTTAAATTGTATTTTGCACTCAAAAATTTTGCACCGGATATAATAATCGTGCATCAAAAAAAGGCTATTCCGTTGTTTAAGCTTGTCGCTCGCCTGCTTAAAGCAAAAGTTGTCGGGGTGGCACATAACCCTAAAACCAAAAGATTAGAAAAATGCGATGCCGTTATTTCCATTACAAATAATCAAAAAGAAAAAATGGCAGCGCACGGACTTAATGCCGATAAAATTTTTGCCGTACCGAATATGGTTGAGGCACAAAAACAAGAACCGCAATATAAACCTTACCATCAGCCGATAGTTTTCGGCACAATGGGGAGATTTGATCCGGCAAAAGGCTTTGCCGATTTTATTTTGGCACTTTCTGTATTAAAGCAAAGATGTATTCCATTTAAAGCGGTTATCGGCGGTAAAAACAATTCTACTTATGCCGAGGAAGAGAAGCGAATTTTTCAGTTGGTTCAAGATTTAGACTTGCAAAATGAGGTTGAATTTTGCGGCTGGGTAAATGATAAGCAGAAATTTTTTGATGGTATCGATATTTTTGTTTTACCATCGTTAGAAGAGGCATTTGGAATAGTTTTATTGGAAGCGGCACTTGCTAAAAAGCCGATTATTTTTTCCACTGCCGATGGTCCCAAAGAAGTTTTTGAAAATACCGGTGCCGCATTGATGTTTGAAAGAGGCAATTCGCAAATGTTGGCAAATAAGATGAATGAGCTGGTAAAAAATCAGAGTTTATCCCAAGAATTGGCGCAAAAAGCCTATGACTTGGTTGAAGAAAAATACACCATTGAAGCAGGAGCAAAAGTTTTGCAGTCAACTTTGCAAAAAATAATGGAGAAGAACTAATGGACTACCCTGAAATAAGTATAATTGTGCCGGTTTATAATGTTGAGAAATATTTACCCCAGTGTTTAGATAGCATTTTGGCACAAACTTTTACCGACTTTGAATTGATTTGTGTAAATGACGGTTCGACGGATAGAAGCGGAAAAATATTAGATGAATATGTGGCAAAAGATGCCCGCATTAAAATAATTCATCAGCAAAATAAAGGATTGGTCGGTGCACGTAACAGCGGTATTGATATGGCAAAGGGAAAATATTTGTATTTTGTAGATTCTGATGACATCATTCATCCCCAATTATTAGAAATATGCCACGCCCTGGCTGAAAAAGAAAATGCCGATTGGGTGTGTTTTCAGATGCAAACTGTTCGAGCCGATGAAGAAATTAAGCCAATAAAATATGATATATCAGAGCTGGATTATATTGTGACGAATAATCCGTTGATTTATTGCACGGCAAAGCAAAAATATGAATTAGGTTTTAGCGTGTGGTCTAAACTATATTTGCGATCGTTTTATTTGCAACATCGTTTTGACTTAAAAATTAGGTTTGAAGATTATCCGCAAACACTGGATTTTTGTGCAAGCCATCCAAAAACAGTGTGTTTAAAGGAACCATTGTATTTTTATACGGATAATTGCGAATCCATCTCTCGTTCTAACTTTACGGTGCAAAAAATCAAAGACTATCACACCGGCTTAAACTATGTTTATGAAATATATAAAAGTAGGCCGCAAGAACTTAAAATTGTTATTAAAAATGTGTTTGGCCGTGTGTTAAAACGTCAGTTGTCCGTTATCCGCCATTCTGAAAAGGCAGTTCAACAACCTTTGTGGCAAGCATTTGCCGCAGAGCTGACTGACTTGTACAATAAAGGCTGTATTAAACTTTCCGGCACTAAATTTAAAAATTGGCTGAAATATCGTTGGCTGATTTATATAAGCTCAAAAGGAGAAAAATAATGCGTCAGTGGATAGTTAAAATTATTATGGCACTGATTCCTTGTCGTAAATGGCGTCAATATTTACAAGCTAATTTTGATTTTTTTGATTTAGATGTTTACCGAATTAAAACCAAATACGGTAAAGTTTATGAGCCGATATATAATCGCTATATCCGTATTGAAAGTAAAGAGCCTGAAATATATAATGCTGACGGTACGCCTTTGCGCACTTCTTTCTTACGCGATAAGCATATCATCAGAGAATCACCGCAAGTTTCAAAGTATTTTATGTTTGATAAATATAATTTTGAATTACCGGTGCATTTTTATACTCACAACACCATGCGACAAACAATGGGTAAGCCCGATAAAAAATACGGATTATTGATAGAGTCGGAAAGCATTGTCCCGCAAGATTATCTGATTTTTGACCGACACCCGGAATTAGCCAAGGAATTTAATACTATTTTTACATATTCCGAAAAATTGTTGGACAAGTTACCGAACGCAAAGTTTTTGCCGTTTGCCGCCGGTATTTGGAACAAAGAAGACATGAGAGATGATATGTATTTACGCAAGACTAAAAATATATCTATGTTGTGTTCTAAAAAATGTTATTGCGAATTACACCGTTTTCGCTTCGAGTTGGCGCATAAATTAAAACGCGAAAATTTGGCCGACACATTCGGAACTTTTGACGGCGGAAAATTTGCCGAATTGAGCGATGTTCTAAATCCGTATCGCTACACATTTTGCATGGAAAATGATATAACGCCGTATTATTTTTCAGAAAGACTAACCAGTGCTATGGCGGTGCAAACTATTCCGCTATATTTAGGGGCAGCCAAAATTGATAAGTTTTTTAATCCGGACGGCATTATCCAAATTACACCTCAAGACGATATCGAAAAAATTCTTAAACAATGCACTAAAGAAGAATATGAACGGCGTTTGCCTGCAGTGTTGGATAATTATGAACGTGTGAAAAAATACGCTAATATGTGGGATTATATGTTTGAAACATATTTAAAAGACGACCTAAAATAGGGAAATGTTTTTAATTTACAAAGTTTTTATATGTTTTAAAATTTTCTTGACATAATATACAAAAAAGCTTAAGCTGAGGGTGTAATAACCAAATTATATATATATGTATGGAAAATAAAAAAACAAAAAACAGAATCAGGATTAAGAAATCAAGGTTCTGGGTTCCGGCACTTGGAACAATTATCGCCATTGGTTTCCTGAACAATTGCGCCATCTATCCATGGGTGGAAAGCAAGGAAGTTCCTTGGGAATATTTGATAATCTCGTTCGCCATTATGGTTGGATGGGGTGGATTGCGTGACGTGCTTTTGCGGAAGTTTATTCATCTGGGGCCTATCCTCGAGAGCACTTCTGCCGCTAAAGGATTTTTGAGTAACAAAGTCTGGATTCCGGCTATTGGTTGGTTTTTGGTTGTGGGGTATATCAATAATTGTATTCTATACATATATGATATCACACCACGAGAAATTGACTGGTGGGGCTTGATTGTATCATTGGCTGTGATGTTCACTGCCAGCGGCGCACGAGATTATGGTATTTATCGTCAGGAAAATAAGTATAATCCCGATGTTCAAACGCCTACACAGGAACAAAAAGAAGCCAATATTCCGGCTGATTTTTAAGAATTAAGAGTGCGGCGAAGAACTTTTCTTCGCCCCGCTTTTTTTTAATAGTTATACATTTATTTCTGTTGCCA
>OMQE01000043.1 GCA_900313155.1 uncultured Rhodospirillaceae bacterium
CCGTAAGACCTATCAGCTGAGCCCTTAATCACCTCGTGTAAAAACACCACCTGATTATTAAACTCCTTCATTTTCATACAGTGTAAAGACAAAGCCGGCAGTCTGTCTGCCAAGTTGGTTAATTCATGATAGTGCGTGGCAAAAAGGGTGCGGCACCGGTTGACATTGTGCAAATATTCAGCCACAGCCCATGCAATAGATAACCCGTCAAAAGTTGCTGTTCCGCGTCCGATTTCATCAATAATTACAAAAGAATGTTCGTCAGCTCTGTTCAAAATAGAAGCGGTTTCCACCATTTCAACCATAAACGTTGAACGACCGCGCGCCAAGTCATCTGAAGCACCAACCCGCGAAAACACTTTGTTGACAATACCGATATGTGCCGAACTTGCCGGAACATAAGAGCCCATTTGAGCCATAATGGCGATAATGGCATTTTGGCGCAAAAACGTTGACTTTCCGGCCATATTTGGTCCGGTTATCAGCCACAAACGATTATCTACGGCATTAACCGAACAATTATTACTGACAAATGAACCATTGCCGTCTTTTTTCAGCGCCGCTTCCACAATCGGGTGACGCCCGTCTACCACATCAAAACCAAGACCATTGTCTAATACCGGTCGACAGTAATTATTCTCAATAGCCAATTCTGCCAAAGATGAAGCCACATCCAGCGATGCAATAGCATTTGATGAGCGCAAAATATCTTCTGCCGCCAACATCACATCACGCACCAAGCTTTCATAAATTTTCAATTCCATCGCTAAAGCTCGTTCGGCCGCGCTTCGACATTCGTTTTCTAATTCTGTTAATTCAACCGTGGTGAATCGGGTGGCATTAAGCACCGATTGCCGGTGAATAAATTTGGGATTATCAAGCAGTTGAGTTGTATATGTATTGGGAACTTCAATAAAATAACCAATAATATTATTGTATTTAATCCTCAATTTATCAATACCGGTTTCAGCCACATATTTATCTTGCATACCTAAAATGGTTTGTCCGCCTTTGTCGCGCAAATCGCACACCGCGTCAAACTCGGCATTGTATCCGCGCTTAATAAAACCGCCATCACGAGCAAGCAACGGCAACAAATACGGATTTCCCTCATCATCAACTTCTTTTAAGGCGGCGCCAAGCATGTTAATTATTGTTGTATGGTCACCAAAATTTTGCAAAATTTTACACACGGCATCAGGAAGTTTTTGTTCCACAATTTCGTTTTGCTGAAACGAGGCTATATATTTACGAAGCGGTGAAAGCAACAACAAGGTAACCAGAATCGCCTTCAAATCTCTCGGTCCGCCTCTGCCGACACCAAGCCTTGCCAACGAACGTTCAATATCAGGAACACATTTCATTATATCACGAATTTTTTCACGAACATTGTCGTATTTAATGAAAAATTCAATCGTATCCAGCCGTTGGTTAATAACATCAACATCTAATAGCGGATTATTCAGTCTATCTGCAAGCATTCTTGCACCCGCGCCCGATAAAGTTCTATCAATGACTGACAGTAAATTTGTGCCTTTCGGACCATCGGTTAAGTCAAGATTATGTCTGGTTGCCGCATCTATTTCCATAAAATTATTACTCATAATTTTTATCGGACGATTGATACGCGGCATTTGTAATTTTTGTGTTGTTTCCACATAATCCAGCACCACGCCGGCCGCCATAATTTCGGATTTGGAAAAATCTCCGAAGGATTCTAATGTATTAACTTGGTAAAAATCTAAAATATGTTTTTGGGCACCGTCGTAATTAAAGCGAGCTTGCGGTAAAACCGAAAGTTTTTCTCGATATTCATTCAGCAAACGGAAAAAATCCGGTTTTTCAAGCAAACTGTCTGCCACCAAAATTTCTTCAGGCTGTAAGCGCGAAAGAACGCCATACAATTCGGCAACTTCCGTCTGCGCAGTTGTTGGGCAATTTTGAGTATAGAAAACACCCGTAGATAAGTCTATCCACGCAAACCCAAAATCAGAATTAGTCTTTACAATACTGATCAGGTAGTTGTTTTTACGAGAATCCAATAAAGACTCCTCGGTAATTGTTCCACCGGTAACAAGGCGGATAACTTCTCTTTGCACCACCGATTTTGAACCACGTTTTTTGGCCTCTTTAGGGTCTTCCGTTTGTTCACATATTGCGACCTTAAAACCTTGTTTGATCAGTTTTGATAAATAACCTTCATAGGCATGAAAAGGCACCCCGCAAAGCGGCACATCTTCGCCAAAAGCCTTGCCTCGTTTGGTTAAGGTTAATCCCAATGCGGCTGAAGCCTTTTTGGCATCTTCAAAAAACATCTCATAGAAATCGCCCATTCGATAAAAAAGCAAAAAATCCGGATATTGTTCCTTTATTGCCAAATATTGCGCCATACCGGGCGATAAATCATTTTCTTTCGTCATTTTACGTCACAAAAAATTAAATCTATTTAAACTTATTTTATATTACAATATTTTTATACATAGTCTACTGTTTTTATCAATTTTACCAACGGGAAAAACGCTATGATAAAACATCATTTAAAGTCTTTAATGGGAATAGACCGGAATTCGCAGTTTGCCACGCGGGTGATTATCTTGTCTTTGCCGTCGGCTCTGTTGTTCTTAACTTTAGCCCTTTTAGGCTATTTGACACCGTTAACAAGCATTATTTGCTATATTTTTATCATTATTTTCAATATGATATCTTTATTCCCAATTAGTTATGAAATGCAAGCTTTGCGTCAATACATTTATTCGCTGGTTGGTGAACAAAACAGTAATATAGATGGGATTAAACTTTCGGAAAAAGACACACAAGAGCTGGCTGACGCCATCAATTCCATACACCGTTTTTGGACCTCTAAAGCTGAAACGTTAGAAGCTCAAACAATTTCAGATGCCGCCGTTTTTGACACTCTGCCCGACCCGATTTTGATGATAGACGGCGAAGGTAATATCACCGGCTGTAATTCGGCTGCGCAAAATTTTTTGGGAACAGATATTGTCAGCCGGCGTATTGATGCGCTGTTTTCAACCAATATTTTCATAGCTGCCGTTGATAAAATTTTGAAGGATAAATCGCAATCCGAACGTTTGGTTTTCCATATGCCGGAACGTCAAAATTTACAAATTTATGCCCATATCAATAAATTGCCATGGTTTTCAAAAGGTCGAGCGGTTGCCGTTGTTTCGCTATATGATATCAGTAAAGCTTTGAGTGTTGAAAAAATGCAGTCAGATTTTGTGGCAAATGCCAGCCATGAACTGCGCACGCCGTTATCTGTTATTTCTGGTTTTATTGATACTTTGCAAACTTCAGCTAAAGATGACGCCGATGCACGGGAGGCATTTTTGAATATTATGCGCGAACAAACTGATTATATGTCGGCTCTGATTGAGGACTTGCTTTCATTGTCACGCTTGGAAATGGCGCAAGATACGCAATTGAAAGATAAAGTAGATTTGACCGAAGTGGCAGATGATGTTATTCAAGCTCTGAAAATTAAAGCTTTCAATCGTTCATTAAATGTCAAATTGGTTGAATTAAATCGCATTCCGAAAATTATCGGAGATAATAAACAAATTCATCAAGTTTTTCAAAATATTGTTGATAACGCTATCAAATATGCCTTTGAAAATACGGAAATTACCATTGAAATGAAAACAGTTCCGGAAATTCCGACCAAGGCGGGGCTAAATGTGGCTGAAGGCAAAGCCGTGAAAATTGCCGTCAATAATAAAGGTCCGAAAATTGATAAGGAAAATTTGGCGCGCTTGACCGAAAAATTTTATCGTATGCAAATCCATAAAGATATGAAGATTAAAGGCACCGGCTTGGGACTTTCTATTGCAAAACAAATTGTCTTGCATCATCGGGGCAATTTAACGGTGTCATCAACAAGCTATAACGGCACAACGTTCACAATTTATCTTCCGATAAAACAAAAATAAAACTATAATATTTTGAATAATCTAAAAAAACAGCCCGCGGTCAGAACTGACAACGAGCTGTTTTTCTTTTTTATTACAAACTATAAATCGTTATTCGAAACGATGCGGCATTTCCGCTTCTTTTTGCATTTGCGCCACAAAGTCATCAAGCGCCATTGTTTCCTGCTTTTCACAGCCCAAACGGCGAATGGTAACGGTGCGGTTTTCCTTTTCTTTTGCACCAACAACCACAATCACCGGAACTTTAGAAAGCGAGTGTTCACGCACTTTGTAATTGATTTTCTCGTTGCGCAAATCTGTATCGACCTTCAAACCGGCTTTTTTCAGTGCTTCAGCCACTTCGGTTGCATAGCCGTCAAACTCGCTCACAATCGGAGCCACAACAGCTTGAACCGGCGACAACCACAGCGGCAATTTTCCGGCATGATGTTCTATTAAAATACCTAAAAAGCGCTCAATAGACCCAAACAATGCACGGTGCAACATCACCGGACGATGCTTCTCCCCATCTTCACCAATATACGAAATATCAAATCTTTCCGGCAAGTTCATATCAACTTGAATGGTACCGCATTGCCACTCACGACCAATAGCGTCTTTCAAAATAAATTCCAACTTCGGACCATAAAAAGCCCCCTCACCCGGATTGATTTCATATTCATAACCGTGTTTTTCCAAAGCATGCGCTAATGAATTTTCGCATAAATCCCAAATTTCATCAGAACCGATACGATAAATGCTGTCCGGACGTGTAGAAAGATAAATCTTAATCTTATCAAAGCCGAAATCTTTATAAATATTAAAGATTAGTTTCATTGTTCTGATGCATTCTTCTTCCATTTGCTCCGGCGTGCAGAAAATATGCGCATCATCTTGAGTAAACTCGCGTACCCGCATCAACCCCATTAACGAACCGGAAGCTTCATAACGATTAACTTTACCAAATTCGGCCATTCGGAGCGGCAAATCACGATAAGATTTCACACCTTGTTTATAAACAAGCAATCCACCCGGACAATTCATCGGCTTAACGCAGAACATACTGCCGTCTTCCATTTGCCCCGAATAGTTGTGGGCGCCGTATTTATCCCAGTGCCCCGAAGTCTCCCATAAAACGCGATTCATAATGCGTGGCGTTTCAATTTCGATATAGCCGTTATGTTCTTGACGATTGCGCATATATTCAATCAATTTCCGATAGATACGGAAACCTTTGTCATGCCAAAAAACCGCTCCCGGTGCATAATCCGGCTCAAAATGGAACAAATCCATTTCTTTACCAAGCTTACGATGGTCACGTTTTGCCGCTTCTTCCATCATGGTGATATAAGCATCTAAATCTTTTTTGTTAGCCCATGCCGTTGCATAAATACGTTGCAACATTTCGTTGTTGGCATCTCCGCGCCAATAGGCACCAGCCACTTTCATCAACTTAAAGGCATCGCCCACTTTGGACGTTGAAGGCACGTGCGGTCCACGGCACAAATCGGTATAAGCGCCTTGACGATAAAGTGTAATCGTTTCATCTTCCGGCAAATCTTCAATAATTTGAACTTTATAAGTTTCACCTTTATTCTTGAAAAATTTAATAGCTTCATTGCGCGGCATCACGATTCGCTCAATTTTTTCATCACGTTTAACAATTTCGTGCATCTTTTCTTCAATTTTTATAAAATCGTCAGTCGTGAACGGCTCTTTGCGAGCAAAATCATAATAGAATCCGTTTTCAATAGCCGGACCAATGGTTACTTGCGTATCCGGCCAAAGTTCTTGGACGGCTTCTGCCATAATATGAGCGCAAGAGTGACGCAAAATATGTAAACCGTCAGCGTCTTTGGCGGTGATGATAGTGAGTGTAGAATCGGTTGTTATAGGAGTTGTTAAATCTTGCAATGTGTCATTTACTTTAACAGCTAAAGCTGCTTTTGCCAGTCCTGAACTGATTTTTTCGGCAATTTCCAATCCGGAAACGCCGTCTTTTTCTTCCATAATACTGCCATCCGGCAATTTAATTTTTACCATTTTTTTCTCCACTTCACTATTTATTTATCTCTTTAGGGTTCATAAATTCCTCATAAACCTTGATAGTTTTATCACACATAATTTGTTTAGTAAAGTGTTCTTTTACATTTTTTATCGCCGCGGCGCCAATTTTTTCTCTTTCTTCTTTAGAAAGGTGCAATGCCCAACGTATTGCCTGTGCCAAATCATCGGCATTATTGCTCTCAAACAGCTTACCGGTCACACCGTCTATCACTGTTTCCTTAGAACCGCCAATGTTTGAGGCGACCACAATTCTTCCCATTGCCTGCCCTTCAATAGCAATACGCCCGAACGCTTCCGGTTCTATTGAGGTGGAAAGCACAACCTCCGAAAGCATCATTGCCGCCGGAACATCGTTCACGTGACGAATGAACGTATACCTGTCACTCATGCCGTATTGTTCTATTTTTTGATGCAATTCTTCAGTATATTTTACCCTGCCCTGATCATCTCCGATTAAAAGACAATGAAAATCTTCATCTTTAATTTTATTAAGCGCTTCGACCAAAAGCTTTTGCCCTTTCCAATTAGTCAAACGCCCGATAAGCGTGACCAACGGCTTGTCTTCCGGAATGTTGTTTTCTTCCAGCAATTTAATCATACGTTCTGCCGAAGTGGTTTCCACATTGAAGTTTTCCATATTAACACAACGTGCAATCAGGCGGATTTTATTTTCATCCGTGCCATAATTTTTGATAATGTGCTCTTTAATATGGTTAGAAATGGCTATCACTCTTTCACCAAATGTCATCACCTGATTATAAATTTTCTTTATTCCCAAAGGTCCTAAACCATACGTACCATGAAAGGTTGTCATAAAATGCACACCGCAACGTTTGGCTGCCCAATAGGCACTCCATGCCGGTGCCCGAGAACGTGCGTGCACAATGGTTACGCCGTAGTCTTTAATAATTTTAGACAGACGCCAAGAGTTAATGTATAGCTTTAAGATATTTTTAGTTTTGAGCGGTAATGTAAAATGTTTTATTTTCATTCGTTCTAAATTGAACGCCATACGCCCACCGGCTGAAGCCACATAATTTTCAATGCCGCGTTTTTGCAATTCCGATGCAATTTCTATAGTGCCAAGCTCAACCCCGCCTTGGTTAAGCTCCGGTAAAACTTGCAACACCACCATTTTTTTTTCTTTATTTTCCATTTTGACCTCAAAATATGTTCAAATTTAGCGCTATTTTATTTTACTTTTACTTATATTTCAAAACTTGCCGCCACGTTATGCACATTTTGTCTTTAAACTTTTTATATTCACCTACCCTTTAAAATATGTAATTCGGTTATATATGTGTTGGCGTAACAATCATAAGAAAAGGAATAACAATATGTTAAAGTATAGTAAATCTGCATTGGGACTATTGAATAATCAATATCGCAGTGTCTTGAAAAAATGTATGCTGCTTAATTTAGGATTATTTGCACTTGCTCTGCCGGCTCAAGCCGAAATTTCGGAAATTACGGCAGACAATTTGAACACTTTGACTTCACCAAAGGTTGAATGGGAAGGACCGCAAACCGATATACCTTTAACCGAATCTTTTATTGTGGTAGACCAAGAAGGTTCTGAACAATTTTATGTTTACGATTATACCAACGTTGATGATTATGAAGAAACATCAACTAATGTGGACGGCGATTTTACCGAAGAAGAGGTTACGGGTAAAGTATTTACCGGCTATGAAGCCCAAAATGGCGAATATGGCGCCGTTTATATAGCCGAAACAAACACCAACGCTACCGATATTACCTCTGATTTTGTTAAAAACAGTGTGGCCGCAACAACAAATGTCAGCGGTGCTTCTATTTTCAATCAGGGAATTGTCGGAGATATCACCGGCGACTTTGTCGGCAATACGGTTGATGTTGAAACCGAAATTTTAACTGCCGGTGGCGCAGCAATACGTAACTATGAAACTGCTGGTAATGTTATCGGTAATTTTGTTGATAACGGCGCTTCGGCTCCCGAAGGATTAGCCTTTGGCGGCGCTATTTTAAACCTCAGCAACAATATTACCCACGCCGTTGTCACAGATGGTACAAATACTGTTTTAGGCAATATAAAAGGTAACTTTATCGGCAATACGGTTGAAGACAGCGAACTTGTTGCCGGCGGTGCTATTCTAAACGCGGCAAATGTGGCTGAAACTGACGTTTCTATCGGTGATATTACAGGTGATTTTGTCGCCAATTATGCCTTGACCAACGGCACAGCCTTAGGCGGCGCAATTGCTAATATTGTTGATTCAACCATGGAAACCGCAACAACTTCAATCAGTACCATAACGGGTGATTTTATCGATAATAATGTTGAGGGTGATGTAAATGCTTTCGGTGGCGCTGTTTATAATGCTCTTGGCGGCACAAACACAAACGCTGTTGCTTCCATTGAAGCTCTTGACGGAAATTTCACACAAAACTATGCTCGCTCATCAAACGGCGATGCCTTAGGCGGTGCTGTTTATAATGCCAATCCGGTTAATACAACACCTTTAGAAACACCATTTAACCCTGTTGCAAATACTTCAACCGGAAGCTCTGCAACTATTGATTCTATCAGTGGCAACTTCAGCGGCAACTATGCGGAAGCAACCAGCGGTGACGCTTTTGGTGGCGCTATTTATAACGAAGCTTATGAAGCAAGCGAGGCAGATACGGCTGTTATTTCTTCCGTAAGCGGCGAATTTAGCGGCAACTATGCCATGTCTGAAGATGGTAATGCTGCCGGCGGTGCCATTTATAATACCGGAACCATAGGTGAAGCTGTTGAACCTGTTGCCGATGCAGAATCCGTTGCCGGCATTGTTAATTCTTCATTTATGGAAAACTATGCTAAATCAACCGGCGGAACGGCATTCGGCGGGGCTATCGCGACCAGCCAAAATCTGACGCTAACAGCTCAAGACGGCTTTGAATCGGTTATCAGCGGCAACTATGTTGAAGATGGTAACGGTAAGCGCGAAGAAGCGATTACAGCCTTCAAACTGACTGAAACAGATGAAGCACCAACTTTGACATTTACGGCTTTAAGCGATGGTAATTTCACCATAGATGATAAAATTACCGGTATTGAAGGATATAAGGTCGTCTTTAACGGTGATGAAACAGGTACTGTTAATTTGAACAACACCATTGCCACCAACTATGCGTTGACAAATGGTAATATTGAATACACCGGCGACCAAATGGGCGTTGATGTCAATGTTGAAAACGTTACCTTGAAGCTTGGGGATGTTGAAGCTCTGACTGCCAACAATTTAACCTTAAATAATGCGACTTTAGATGTTATTAACGACACCATTGATGACATTGTTCTCGGTTCAATCAACACGACAGACGGTGCAACCGGTAATTTAGCCATAGATATTGACTTGGAGCAAAATGTTGCCGATACATTCACTGTTTCATCTGCAAGCGCCGGAACATATAACTTCAAAGATATGAACGTTCTCGGTCTGCCAACCGAAGAAGGTGCTTTTGAGGTAGAAATTTTCAAAGCAACTGAAGCTGCATCTTTAACCGATTTGGTAATGAATACCTATGACGCCATCTACAGTAACATGGATCAAATTATCTTAGAGCAAGGAACCGGTGATAAAATAGGTTATTTGCTTTATGACTATATCAAAGGCGAACACACCTTAAATGATGCGGTTGCGTTTGAAGAAGGTGACAGACAATATAATATGAACACCGACGAAGATGTGGCCGAAGATTTAGGTGTTATGGGCGGCGAAGATTCAACTTTGACTGTTAACGGTAACGGATACGCTATCAACGGTAATGGTTTTGAGGGTATTACCGTTGGCGATGGCCAAACTTTGGAATTGAACAACATTCAAGACATGAATGGTTTTGATCCGGCGGCTGTTGCCATTGAAGAAGGCGGAACCGCCAGCATTGCCGACAGCACATTCAGTGATAACTATTCTGATGTTGTTAATGACGGCACTTTGAATTTGAGCGGTAACAATGTTTTCAATGATGGTATTGAAGGCGACGGAACAATGCTCATCAGCGACGGCACCTCAACATTCAATGCCGATGTTGATCAAAGCATCATCACTGTCGGTAACGAACAAACACCGCAAGCCAAAGCAACCGATTCGGTTATGAATATCGGTACGAATATGGTAACCGCTGATGACATCAGCTTTATCAACGGCTCAACTTTGGCCTTAACGGTTAACAGTGCTGAAGAATATGGTTCGGTGATTGCTCAAAATATTACAGTTGAAACCGGAGCAAAATTACAAGCCACATTGGCACAAGGTATTATTCAAACTCAACCGGTTACATTGCAATTATTGAGCGCTGAAAATACCGACTTCAATAACTTTACAGATAGTTTTGACAACCAAATGTATAAGTTTGAAAAAGTTGATAAAAACGGTGCTTACAAAATTTCGCTGGCTAAAACAGCGGCTCAGGTTTCTGCTGAAAACGGCGGCACACAAAATAACCAAAACACAGCAGCTGCATGGGCAGACGGTGGTTTGTTTGCCAATGCCGGAGAACAGGCTCTTGCCAACAAAATTTCGGCAACAGCACAAAACAATCCGAAAGAGCTGAATGCTAATCTGACTGCTTTGGCGCCAAATGATGCACCGGTTGTTCAAAACACCACGGTTGTTTTACAAAATCACTTATATGAAGCTGTTGGCACTCACTTACGGGAAGAAAGCTTAGGCCGTCGTAACGGCGGACGTTCTTCGGGCGATATGTATGCCGATAAAGAGCTGTGGATTGCCGGCTACATGGGGCATAACAAGTTGCAAAACCATGGCGGCCACTACGGATTTAAGGGTGATACATACGGTGCTGTGATTGGTATGGACGGCAAAATTTCGCCGCACTCCAAACTAGGTATCGGTTACCAATACGACTATACAAAGGTTGATGCCTTCAACCGCGACACAAAAGTTGATACGCACACCGGTTTCTTGTATGGTGAATATAAACCAAGCCAATGGTTTATGAATGGAGTTGCCTCTTACGGCTATTCAACTTATAAAGATAAAAAGTCGGCATTTGGCGGGCGTTATCATGGCAAATATCATGCAGATTTATACGGTTTGCAAGGTTTGGTCGGTTATGAACATGTTGGCCAATATATGAATGTGACGCCGCAAATGGGCTTAAGATACAGCTATATCAAACGTCACGGCTATGTTGACGGCGCCGGTCAGGATATTTCAGGCAAAAATATGGATATCTTCACAGGTATTGCCGGTTTGAAGTTCAGTAAAGACCTTTATTACAATATGAACTGCAACGTGATGCGTCCGGAATTGTATTTAGGGTTAAGCTACGACTTTGTCAGCGACCATGATGCGGCTGTTGTCGGCTTGGGTAACGGTTCAACCTACGTTATTAACGGCAAACGTTTAGACCGTATGGGCTATGACGTTGGCGCCGGTATCACCACCGAGCTCAATGACCATTGGAATATGAATATCGGTTATATGGGTAATTTCCGTGATCGTTATCAAAACCATTCCGGCACCATTGGCCTGAGCTACGCTTTTTAAGCACATACATATTATTATAAAATAAACCTGTTAGAACTGATACCGTCGGTAATTTTTACCGGCGGTAATTTTATGAAATTGCAGTATTTTTTATTTGACATTTATGACAAAAAATGATAAAGTTTAGCTGATTAAACATATTATTATTCACTAAAAAAATAAGGATTATGAAGCATTATTCTAGCCTCAATGTTTCTGAGGCGGAGTTCAAAGAACTCCTAAAATCGAATGACTACAAGTGTAACGCTGCCGGTCGTGCCTTTATGGCTGAGCGCGTTAAGGTACTTAAGCCGCGCCACACGCACTGGTCGACGGCTCTCTTCAAAGCCGCCGAAGAATTGGGTGGTTTGAAAGCAGGACACACGTTCGAATACAAGAACGCTCAAGGAGGTACATCAACCGCTCGCGTGGTTGACCTCTACGACTTGCCGGAAGGTATGGTTAATCCCTTCCTATATTGTTTTAGCGGTGTTATGCATGCGCCGCTGTATGCTTTTGAGGCTCTGCGGTTCTATGCCAAGAAGAGCGGACAGGTTTTGCCATTCATCAGCTCCGGCAAGGAGGGTAATAAGGGACTATTCAAAGACCTCTTCTACCGCGACGACGAGAAAGCCTTGATACGTGGAACGGAGTATGACTCCTATTACCGAATTATGGCGGAACTGGCTGACTACGAC
>OMQE01000040.1 GCA_900313155.1 uncultured Rhodospirillaceae bacterium
CTCAGACACAAGGAAGTATCTGATCGACGTCTGGAAACGAGCCGCACACGCACGATGAACCAGAACTTGTCGGTTGCTGACAACAGTGTATTGCCACGTTCGGTTTATGCCGCCTGGCTGGAGCTGAAGGGGCGCATGTTCGATCGAGATCGTTTCATCTCGAACGTCTATGCCACAACGGCTCATGACCTGCGTGACAAGGCTTGCGACATCTTCGGCTCAACAATGACCGCAGTTGTCTATGGCTACCACACCAGCAAGGAAGAACTTCTCAAGAAGATGCAGTAGTTGCATACGCTTGACTTTTACAAAGGAGACTGTATAATGCAGTCTCCTTTTGGTTTTATATAGAGGTAAAAAATGGATTTGCTTGATATTCTGACTGATACCACTGTTGATACACTAAAGCTGTTTCCGTTCTTATTTATCACCTATCTTTTTTTAGAATATTTTGAACGAAAAATGACCGATAAAACCACCGCTTTAGTGCAAAAAGCCGGTCGTTTCGGGCCGTTTATCGGTAGCTTATGCGGAGCTCTTCCGCAATGTGGATTTTCCGTTGTTGCCGCCAATTTGTTTGCCGCCCGTATTATCAGTATCGGCACACTGTTTGCCATATTTCTCTCTACATCTGATGAAACATTACCCATTCTTATTTCAAACGCCGCCTCCCCATGGCTGATTACCCAAATAATCGGCTATAAATTTATTTGCGGAGTTATATTTGGCTACCTGATTGATTATTTGTGGCACCAAAAACACTCAACACCCAATATTGATATTGAGCAACTTTGCGAAAATGAGCATTGTCACTGCGAAAATGATGATAACATTTGGCTTCCGGCTTTGCACCATTCCGGCAGTATTACCATGTTTATTTTCATCATTACTCTGATTTTGAACATTTTATTTGCAACCGTTCAGCCGGAAAACATTATCAACTCCATGCAAACACCAATTTTGAGCGAGCTTTTGAGCGGTATTTTCGGACTAATACCAAACTGCTCTGCTTCTGTTGTGCTCACGCAACTGTATTTGGAAAATTGCATCAATATCGGCACCTTGTTCAGCGGCAGTCTTGTCAACGGCGGTGTCGGACTGTTAGTATTGTTCCGCGTCAACAAGCATTTAAGGCAAAACCTTAAGATATTAGCGGTGCTATACATTTGTGGTGTTGTCGGCGGTTTATGCGGTAATCTGATTTTTTAAAGGTAATCAAAATGCTCAGTTTTTTAACTTTTCTAGCCTTTTTTTTAGCGCTTATCGGCTCAACTGTTATTATTGTGTTGGGTATCGCCGGCGCCTATTTGATTATTGCCGGTAAATTTATGTGTTTTTCTCCACCGGTTCCTTCTTCAGGCAAAACAAAAAAAGCCATGCTCGAGCACGCTGCAAAATATCTTGAGCAACATGAAAACTTAACTGTTACCGACCTTGGCAGTGGTTGGGGAACCTTATTACTACCTTTGGCAAAGCATTTTTCCAGCCATCGCTTTGTTGGTTATGAATTAGCAAATTTGCCATATTATATCAGTAAATTACGAGCATCTCGTTTGAAAAATCTGCAATTTAAGCGTCAAAATTTTTTCAATGTAAATTTAAGCAATAGTAATATTATTTTTTGCTTTTTATTGCCGTCTGCCATGCAAGAATGTGAAGATAAAATTCTACCCCAACTCAAACAAGGAACACTGATATATGCAAACCGCTTTCCTTTGCCAAACATGGAACCTTTGCAAACAATATCTCTCGGCTCCGCTTACGAAACATTTTATGTTTACAGAGTATAGAATTCCCCTCGTTGCAAACAAAAAAGTTACATAAATAGAAAGATAAAAACTCAAAGAATGAGGTTATACGAAGAAAGTCTTTTTGCGTAGTGTACAAAAAGGGTACATAGAAATTAAGACTAAAAAAATCCGGAGAATGCGGTTGATAGAAAAAGGTTTTTTGTCGCAGTGTACAAAAATAGTACATAAGACAAAAAACCTTTGATTAGCAACCCATTATATGGATTTTTCACTATATGAGTTTTTTAGAAATTATAAGTAAATCCGAAGGAAAATACCTTAACTGAGTTAGAATAATCTGCCGTTACATGACGTCCTTTGTTACCGGTATAGCGTGTATCCAAATGTGCATCATGCGCTGCAATGTAGGTAAATCCGGCATCAAAGCTCAAATTATCATTATATTTGTAACCTAAACCAACTGAATACCAAATGCGGTCAGAATCCGGAATACGCGGCGTACGATGTTGCACCCGAACGGCACTTTGGTCGTAGGCTAAACCCAAACGTAACTTCCACTGTTCGTCAAGCATGTAGCTTGTCCCGATTGCATAAAAATTGGTATCACGCCAATGCTCATGAACGCGCGAAATTTCCATACCGGAATAAGCGCCTTCTCTGCTCACATAAACCAAATCATGGAAAGAGCTCCAGAACACACGTTGATATTCCGCCATTATCGCTAAACGTTCGTTGATGTCATGATAGATACCCATTGACAGCATAGCCGGCGTGTTCAATTTTGCACTGATATCACCGTTTAACAAAGTATGATACGGTTCATCCTGTGCCGAAACAGAAGAGTTCATATCGCCTTTAATTTTGTGTTTGATTTCACTGCGATAGCCAATACCAACACGTGTTGCCGGTGTAAATTCATACATAGCTCCCAATTGATACCCAAAATCTAAAGCATCACCATCTGCCGCCACATGATTAACCGGTGTATAGCCACCTGATTGTGTTGGCAACATAGAGCTGTTGGTCAAATGCGCCCACACATATTGAATTTGCAAACCGGCACCTACTGAGAGCTTGTCGGTTGCTTTATATGCCGCCATTGGTGTAAAGGTAGCAGTTTTAAGATCTGAAGTAATACCATGGTCACCACCTACCCAATCTTGGTCATATTTCGTAATCATACCGAAGGGGCTGTTACCGGCTAAAGCAATAAACAACTTATCATTCACCTGATGCGAAATTGTAAAATATGGCGAAACGGCTGCATGAACCACATTTTGCGCATCGGCACCGCGTTCGCCTGTTGCAACACTGCGTACATTTTTGGCTTCCGCTTTTGGCGCAATATATGTTGCTCCTCCGGAAAATTGCGTTCCTTTGATACGTGTTAAACCTGCTACATTATAATATGCATAGGCATTATTTTCGGCACCTGCCGTTGCACCGGCATAAGCATTACCTTGTGCGGCAGCCGATTGCTCTCTTAAGTGGAAACCGGCAGCCATTGCTGTTGATGAGAGCAAAACCGTGCTCAAAGCAACCAATACTAAACTTTTTTTCATTATAAACCTTTTATTTTGTTAGTCCCTCGGACATTTCAGCCGAAATATCCGCAGAAATGTATATCTGATTATATTGAATTTGGCAATAATCTGTCATAGCACTGGGGATAATTTCGTATATATAAACATAACTATATGAATATACTAAACTTTTTACCTGTTAATTACTTTTGTATTTTTGCTTTACAAAATTTGACCGGTGCGCTAAATATTATATTATGTTTCAATCACAGAAAGGAACGACTTGTGACGGATTTTACAAAAATATGCTTAAAAGCAGTATTAAAACTTCTAAAAGCTAAATGTCATTTTGATTTTGATATTTCTAAACTTCCGCAAAAAGGTGTATATGTGGCAAACCATGTGTCATATTTAGATCCTATTTTGCTGTATGCCTTTTTGCCGGGGCGTCCTGTTTTTGCATTAAATGGACATCTTTATCGTCGGCATTGGATTCGCTTTTTGATGCGCAAAGCTGATATTGTGCGCTTTAATCCGATTGAACCGGGAGACATTAAAAAGCTGATTGCAAAAATAGACGAAGGACGTCAGGTGGTCATTTTTGCTGAAGGACGAATTACCGAAAACGGCGGTTTGATGAAAATTTATGAAGCGCCGGGCTTGGTGGCCGATAAATCGAAAGCGCCGCTTATCCCAATTTGGATAGATGGTCCGCAATACGGCTATTTTTCTAAAACCAAAAACCAACTACCACATCGTCCGTTGCCGAAGATGAAAATATTTGTCGGCAAACCGCGCGGTTTCAAACTCAAAGACGAATTGCGCCGCCAACGTGACCACATCAGTAACGAAGTGTATATGATTTTGCGAGAAATCGGCTTCAATCTGAACTATAATCCGAAAATTTCGTTGTTTGCTCAGCTGATGAAAACAGCTAAAGTTTATTCAAGAACCGGTTTCTTTTCAAAACGCCCACGCATTATTGAAGACATCAATCGCAAACAAAAGTCATATAAAGACATTATTGTTGCCTCATTTGCTTTGGGGCGCAGTTTCAAAAAATTTACCAAACACAATGAAAATGTTGGTGTTTTGTTACCAAATGCCATTGCTACGGTTTGCACATTTTTCGGGCTTTCGGCGTATGAGCGCACACCGGTTATGATTAACTTTTCGGTGGGTGCAAAGAATATGGTTTCAATGTGCAACACCGCACAAGTTAAAACGGTTATCACCTCAAAAGCATTCATTTTAAAAGGTAAGTTAGATGCTTTGCTGGAAGAAATTCAAAAAGCCGGATGCAAGATTGTTTATTTGGAAGATATTGCAAAAAAGATGCCGTTGACAACCAAAATCGGGGCTTTAATCAGCTATAAAATTAAACATGTCCCGCACAAAGAGGGCGGAGATAAGAAGGCGGTGATTTTGTTCACCTCAGGTTCTGAAGGCGCGCCAAAAGCCGTTCTTCTCAGCCATGCCAATTTGCTGTCGAACGTTAATCAAATGTCGTCTATTCAAACAGTAACATACAAAGATTTATTGTTTAATGCCTTGCCTATGTTTCATAGTTTCGGATTAACGGTTGGAACGCTGTTTCCACTGTTTCAGGGCGCCAAACTGTTTTTATATCCGTCTCCGCTACACTATCGTGTGGTTGCCGAGTTGGTTTATGAACTGGGCGCAACATTGATGATTGGAACTGATACGTTTTTGCGCGGCTATGCTAAAATTGCCCACCCATACGACTTCCATAATATTCGTTTGATGTATGCGGGCGGCGAAGCGGCAAAACCGGATACGCGGAGTATGTGGATGGAGCATTCCGGCGTACGAATGATGGAAGCATACGGCGCCACCGAATGTTCACCGGTAATGACTGCAAACAACGGTATTTTCAACAAATTTGGTTCTATCGGCAAGCTTCTGCCGGGTATGAAATACAAAATTGAACCTGTTGACGGGATTGAAACCGGTGGAGAACTCTGGGTGAAAGGTCCAAACGTGATGCTTGGTTACTACTTGCCGGATAATCCGGGTGTTCTTGTTCCGCCAACGGATGGCTGGTATCATACCGGTGATGTGGTTGACATTGATGAAATCGGCTTCTTCACCATTAAAGACCGCATTAAGCGCTTTGCCAAAATCGGTGGAGAAATGGTATCTCTCAACGCGGTGCAAGATATGGTTATTGCCGCCGCCGGAAATACAGATGAAAGTGCCGGATACAGTTATGGTGTGGTTGCTATTCCGCACGAAAGCAAAGGTGAACAAATTGTTTTGGTCACCAATAATCGCGAAATTACTTCTTCATCACTGCATGCCTATGTTAAGGCAAACGGTATGTCGGAGCTTTATTTGCCACGCGTGATATTATATCACGATAAATTGCCGGTGTTTGCAACAGGTAAGGCTGATAATGTTACGTTGAAGAAAGAAGTTTTGGCAGAATTATGCCCGCCAATAGAAAATGCGGCTTAAAAAAATATGTGAAGAATAACCGTTTTTTGTTGCGCAAAAACAGGAAACGGTTATCTTAAAGCTCAAAGAATGTTAATTATGATAAAAGGAAAAAATAATGGTAGGAAGCATCAATAAAGTTATTTTGGTTGGTAATTTGGGCGCGGACCCGACAGTCAGCACCATGACTTCCGGTGACAAAATCGTGACTTTGCGCGTTGCAACTTCTGATTCTTGGACCGATAAAGCCTCAGGTGAACGTAAAGAAAGAACCGAATGGCACCGTGTCGTAATTTTTAATTCTCAAATTGCCGATACCGCCGAACGTTATTTGCGTAAAGGCTCAAAAGTATATTTGGAAGGTCAGTTGCAAACTCGTAAATGGACAGATAATAATGGTCAGGAACGCTACACTACCGAAGTTGTTTTGCAACGCTTTAACGGAAATATGGTGATGCTTGACGGCAGAGGAGATAATGCAGGAGCCTCAATGCCGGCCGATGGCGGAGACGTTTTTGCAACACCGGCTTCTTCCGGCGGTTGGGATACAGCTTCAACGTCAGCATCTTCTAATTTAGATGATGATATTCCGTTTTAAATAAAATAAATCAATCTGCAAAACTTCGGATTGATTTAGCTCGATTCGGAGTTTTTTTATTGCTGAAAGGTAAAACAAAGATGAAAATATTGGTCGGCATGAGTGGCGGTGTAGATTCTTCAGTGGTGGCAACAATGCTCAAAAAACAAGGACACGAAGTTATTGGGGCCACAATGTCCATTTGGGATAAAACTACGGATTTTCATGGCAATATCAGTGCCGATTCGTGCTTTTCGCCACACGAAGAACTAGACATTTCCGCCGCAAAAGCACTATGCAAACAGTTGGATATTCCTTTTTATATTTTAGATTGTTCGGCAAGATACAAACAAATGGTTTTGGAAAATTTTAAATCCGAATACAAAGCCGGACGTACCCCAAACCC
>OMQE01000047.1 GCA_900313155.1 uncultured Rhodospirillaceae bacterium
AGGTGAGGTAAAGAGCACTATGTATTCCCCTATTCACCGCGATGCTCCGGCCTTTACCGACCAATCGACTAAAGAAGAAATTTTGGTGACCGGTATTAAGGTTATTGATTTGCTGGAACCATATTCCAAAGGTGGTAAAATTGGTCTGTTCGGCGGCGCCGGCGTGGGCAAAACCGTGCTGATTATGGAACTTATTAACAACATCGCCAAGGGACACGGTGGATATTCGGTATTTACCGGCGTGGGTGAGCGTACTCGTGAAGGTAACGACCTTTATCATGAAATGATAGAATCCGGCGTTATTGATCTGAATGGTGATAAATCTAAAACCGTATTGGTCTACGGGCAAATGAACGAACCGCCGGGAGCTCGTGCTCGTGTGGCTTTAACCGGTTTGACAGAGGCCGAATATTTCCGTGACCAAGAACATCAAGATGTGTTGTTGTTTATTGATAACATTTTCCGTTTTACACAAGCCGGTTCAGAGGTTTCTGCTTTGCTCGGACGTATTCCGTCAGCCGTGGGTTATCAGCCAACATTAGGAACGGATATGGGTGCCATGCAAGAACGTATTACCTCTACTAAGGATGGTTCAATTACCTCGGTTCAGGCGGTTTATGTGCCGGCTGATGACTTGACCGATCCGGCGCCGGCAACAACGTTTGCGCACTTGGATGCCACCACGGTGTTGTCGCGTAAGATTTCGGAATTAGGTATTTATCCGGCGGTTGACCCGCTCGATTCCACCAGTCGTGCACTCAATCCGGAAATTGCCGGTCAGGAACATTATGAAACGGCTCGACGTGTTCAGGAAATATTGCAAAAATATAATTCGTTGCAAGATATTATTGCTATTTTGGGTATGGACGAACTTTCGGAAGAAGACCGTTTGGTAGTGTCACGTGCGCGCAAAATTCAAAAGTTTTTATCGCAACCGTTCCATGTGGCAGAAGTGTTCACCGGCTTGAAGGGGGTTTATGTGAATTTGGAAGACACCATTAAAGGCTTTAAGGGCATTTTAGACGGCTTGTATGATGATTTGCCGGAAGCGGCTTTTTACATGGTGGGAACCATAGAAGAAGCTATTGCTAAAGCGGAAAAAATGAAAGAGGCTGAATAATGGCTGAAAATGTGACGCTGAAAATATGGACACCGGAGCGCACGGTGATGAACAAGAAGGTTTATCGCGTGGTGTTGCCTTATGGTACAAAAAATTTAACGGTGATTGAAGACCGTGCGCCGACGTCACTGGTGATTAGTGCCGGTGTGTTGCAAATTTTGGACGAGCAAGACAATGTGGTCTCACGTTATTTTATAGATAACGGCGTGGCCGATATTGCTGACAATGTTTGCAAAATTTCGACCCGTCATTTTGTAGAATATTCGCATATAGATGCGGATAAGGCAGCACAACTCAAAGAAAGTGAGCCTGAAAACGCTGTGTTTTATGATATGATAAGTCATTATTTGGAAGCGTTCGGCAACTAATTTTTATAAAAGAAAGGAAAAAGTCTCCGCAAGAAAGTTGGAGACTTTTTTCTTATGTGTATTTTATTTTCTGAATTTAAGATACAAATTCAATCCGCAACGCAAAGCGCCCCATTTTTGGTGCAGAGCCAAAGAAGCTAAAACGCGTTTCCACAGAGGTAAGCATTGCGGAAAATAAACCTTATCATCAACGAGTTTATGACATTCAATGCTATATTTTTTCCAAAAATCCATATAATTGTCGAGCTTTAGTAGATATGGCTGAACAAAGCTATATTCAAAGATATTTTCAGAAAATTTTCTGCATGCCGCTTGAAAATAATTATAATCTCGCGTATTTATCAGAGTTAATTTTGCCATTAAAATTTCATCATCTACACGGTTAAATGAATATTTCTTATGCATTGAACTATCTTGATTTTGCCGATATGCCATAAGATAGTTTCTAACGTTTGCGACAGCATTACAGCGGTCAAAGACTTGCAAAGAATAATATCCATCTTCGCATAATACTTTAAACTCTTTTAGAAATCGCAAATCCTTAATTAAATCAGCTCTACAAATTTTACCCCAAACCGGTAATGGCAAATGAGGTTTTTTACCTAACGAATACCAATTTAACGGATTTTCCTGATAACAAACTTCATATGAAGTATAAGTTTTACAAAAATCCAAACAGGCATCTTCGTTACAATCTTTACTTTTACACCAAACCAAATCCACTTTATCTCGTTTCAGCGTTTTAAGCATAATTTCTAAAAATTGCGGATAGAGCATATCATCTGCATCAAAAAAGGCAATATAATTCCCTTGTGCAACATCTAATCCGCTGTTACGTGCCGAAGCCGCCCTACCATTAGGCTTATCTATTACTTTAAAACGTGCATCTTGTTGAGCATATTGTTGCAAAATTTCCAACGAATTATCGGTAGAGCCATCATTCACCAAAATTGCTTCCCAGTGCGGGTAAGTTTGCCATAAAATACTGTCTAAAGCTCTGTGTAAAAATTTTGAAGCATTATAAACAGGAACAACAATAGATACTAAACCGATGTTTTCCAGAGCATTACCTATTTCACAGACTGTTGTTTTCATTATTTTCTCCATAAAATGAACTATATAAAGATGGTAAAGTAAAGAAATATGTATGTAAAGGCATATTTAAAATTTTTTTTCAAGGCATAAGTATATGAAAATATATTAAAATTCAGAAAGATGTGTATAAAAATAAAATACTATATATAGTTTATTTACTTTTTGTTAACCCTATATGTAGTATAAACATAACTAATGACGCAACAATGAATTTTAGGAGAAACAATATGACAAACGTTATTGATATTAACAACATTGCTTTAACAGATGCTGAACGCCAACCTTGCGAAGTGTGGACTCGTGTGATGGGATATCATCGTCCGGTAAGCGAATTTAACCGCGGTAAAAAAAGCGAATATTATTCTCGTTTGTGTTTTGCTGAAGAAAAAGCTGTTTCTCATTTGGATAACAATGCCGAAACCTGTGCTTGTGCGGCAGAATAAAACAAATACATACTTTCTTTTTTTGTTGATGAAAATTTGGTCCCTGTCGAATTGGCAGGGATTTTTGTTGACCATCAGCGCACAAATTTTTTCTGCACATGTATTTGGCGCACACGCTTTAACTCTTCACGCGGGGTAAAATCAAAATAAAACGCGTCGATATTTTCATTGATTTTTTCTTTTGTTCTCATACGTTTTTGCAGCTCTAACTTATGTTTGAGCGAGCTTTTGTATTTTTTTCCGGCGCCGATTCGGTTTCGGCTCATATAGGTTGTATCAACAAAAAACTTACGACCGTTATAAAGAGTTACTTTGTTCCACGCATGTCCGTCTTTCGGCATTTCGTTGGCATGATACCATTTTTTCACCGCCTTGGCATTTTGCAACACATAGCCGGAAACAACTTCCACGCCACGCACGTTGGCAATGGCTGCCATATCGGCGAAAAGCTGTGCAAAATCGGTGCAAATACCGGCTTTAGACCGCAAAATATCGTAATTAACCCGCATTTCTTTCTCGTTGAAGCGTCCATTATCATATTTATAATTATCGTAGGCAATATGCGAAGCAACCCAATAAGCGATCACACGCAATTTGTCATAGTCATTATGAAACGGACGAATAAGATATTGTGTGAGCTGATATTTGTTGGTTGAATATCTGTCCGGTGCATTAAAAGCGCGTTGCTCTATTGCCGCTTCAGTTGCCGGAAGATATATTTCCTGTGCCTTTGAATAATTGGCAAAAATGCAAAATATTGTGATGAAAAATAAGGCTATATAGCGCATTTTTAACCTATCGGCTGTTTGGCTAAATTTGGTTTTTGAGCCACAACAACGTAGCCATAAACCGGCCGTTCGGCTTCGTTACGCAAAATATGTCGCTCCATTGAAACTTGTCGTAAACCGGCACTTTTCAGCACTTTTTCCACATAAGCCGGACTATGCACAAAGCGTCCGCTCGGGGTTAAGAAAAAGTCATCATTATTAAAACTGTTTTCAGAAAAAGTGAAAACAAAAAGACCATCGGGCGTCAAGTTGCGAGAAACGCGGACAAAGGCTTTAGTTAAGTCGCCAAAATAAGTCCACACATCAGCCGCCACCATCACGTTGAAAAAATATGGTGTATTTTCCAAATAGTGACAGATATCATCACACACCAGCTGTGCATAAATTTTTTTCTTGGAAGCTTGTTCAATCATTTTTTCGGACAAATCAATACCGATTAAGCCTTTGAATGAAGCAAATTTTTTCACCTTTATGCCGCACAAACCGGTTCCGCAACCTAAATCGGCAATATGATGCTTTGTGAAAAGAGAGATTTTCAAATGCCGACACAAAGCTTCATAAATAAGATTAGGAGCCTGATAGTCCAAATCTGCCAAAGTTTGATCAAAGTCGGGCGCGAAAGTGTTAAACGTTGCTTTTATAAATTCGGCATCTGAATTTTGTAAATTACTGCCGTTAATAATGGCATTTGCCATGTGTTCAACAATTTTATCTTCCGGAAAAAACTTTAACCATTTCTCGGCAAATTTTTCGGCCATTTCCGGACTTTTTTCGGAATAGCATTCATACAGCAAATATCCGAAATTCAGTTGCATTGCCGGTGGATGGTTGGGTGAATTTTTAACATAGCGCCAAGCAAACAATAAGCAATTTTCCCAATCATTCATGGCTCGATAGGCATCACTCAAAGCGTTTAGAACTTCTAACCGTGTTTTATCCAGCTCATAAGCATTGATATACATACTAATGGCTTTTTCCGGTTTATTCATCGCGCTTAACGAATTACCGGCTAAAATATGAGCGGTGATGCTTGACGGATGCTTTTTAAGCGATTTTTTAGCAAATTCAAGCGCCAGAACATATTTACCCATACAATAGTATGTATTGGCAATATTGATCATCGCAATATAGCTGTTATTGTTGTATTCGTACATTTTTTGATAATAGTGAAGGGCAGTTTCGTAGTCGGCCGAACAAAAACCGACGTTTGCCAAATTTTGCCACGCCGCAACATTATTGGCATTGATGTTCAAGACCTGTTGGGCATAATTAGCTGCTTGACGATAATCTTTCAGTTCGTAAAATATGGTAGACAAGTTTAAAAGACCGGCCTCCGAATTTTTATTTGTTTTCAGAGCTTCGTAATACATTTCAACGGCTTTATCTTTATCGTCTAAGCCGTCATAACAATTACCGCAGGCAATGAGATATTTTTCACTTTTAGGCTTACCTTGCAACAAAAGTTGATACAATTCCAAAGCCTTGGCATATTCTTTTTCGCCAAACAAAACAGATGCTTGATGTTCTAAGTTTTCCACAACACCCTCTATATTAAACAAACCGGACAAAGTATAACACATATTTATATAAAATAAAAGACATTTCCTAGAAAAATTTTTTAAAATATATAAAAAAACTATTGACGAGAAAAAATAAATAGTGTATCAACATATCTGCTGAAGATAAATGGGGTTGTGGCGGAACTGGTAGACGCGCCAGACTCAAAATCTGGTTCCCTCGGGAGTGGGAGTTCGATTCTCCCCGGCCCTACCA
>OMQE01000114.1 GCA_900313155.1 uncultured Rhodospirillaceae bacterium
CCGAAGTTGTTTGGGCAATTTCCTGACGAATTTGTGAAGCTCTGCCGCTGATGGCCTCTTTATCGCCCGCACCGTCAATAATTGTGGTGTCATCTTTGGTGATTTCAACACGCTTAGCCTGACCTAACATATCGAGCGTAACGTTTTCAATTTTCATACCCAGTTCGTCGGAAATAACTTGTCCGCCGGTCAAAGTGGCAATATCTTGCAACATGGCTTTGCGTCTGTCGCCAAAGCCCGGCGCCTTTACAGCGCAAACTTTTAAGCCGCCGCGAATACGGTTAACCACTAAGGTTGCCAATGCTTCGCCTTCAATATCTTCGGCAATAATCACCAACGGACGTCCAGATTGAACAATGGCTTCCAAAATAGAAATCATTGGTTGCAAATTCGAAATTTTCTTGTCATAAAGCAAAATATACGGTGCATCAAACTCGCAGTTCATTTTTTCAGGATTGGTCACAAAATACGGTGAGAGATAACCGCGGTCAAACTGCATACCTTCTACCACATCCAACTCTGTTTCCAAGCCTTTGGCGTCTTCAACCGTAATCACGCCATCGTTTCCTACTTTTTCCATAGCTTTGGCTAAATATTCGCCTATGGTTGTATCGCCGTTAGCCGATATGGTGCCTACTTGGGCAATTTCCGCCGACGAATTTACGGCTTTGGAACGCGATTTAACATCTTTAACAACAGCCTCAACTGCCAAATCAATACCGCGTTTCACATCTTGCGGATTCATACCGGCGGCCACTGCTTTGCAACCTTCTTTGATGATTGCTTCTGCCAAAACCGTTGCCGTTGTTGTGCCGTCACCGGCTTTATCGGCGGTTTTTTGCGCAACTTCCTTTATCAGTTGAGCCCCCATATTTTCAAACTTGTCTTTCAGTTCCACTTCTTTAGCCACCGAAACACCGTCTTTGGTCAGTTTCGGCGCGCCGTAAGATTTATCAAGCATCACATTACGCCCTTTAGGTCCGAGCGTTACTTTAACCGTTTTTGCCAATGTTTCGACGCCTTTGAGCATTTTAGCACGGGCATCTGTTCCAAATTTAATATCTTTTGCTGCCATTTTATAATTCCTCTCTTTATTTATTCTACAATAGCCAAAATATCAGATTCTTTTACAATCAATCGTGTTTCACCGTCCACTTTGATTTCCGTGCCGGCCCATTTACCGAACAATACACGGTCACCGGCTTTCACGGTCATCGGCAAAATTTTGCCGTCTTCAGCTCTGAAACCGTTCCCCACGGCCTCAACAATACCTTCCGACGGTTTTTCTTTTGCCGTATCCGGAATAATGATGCCACCGGCGGTTTTTGTTTCTTCATCAACACGTTTAATCAGCACTTTATCGTGCAAAGGTTTAATATTCATTTGTGTAAACTCCCACTTAAATTTATTAGACTAATAGTTTAGTTAGTGTGGCAAAATACCGTTGTCAATAAGTGAGCGTAAAAAATTTTATTTCAGCACGGCAAATTCAAAAACCGCATAAATCAGCGTTGCATAAACAATTGCCGGTCCGAAAGGCCCCGTGCGGCGGCGGTTAATTAACCATCCGGCACCAAAAAAAGCGCAGGCTCCGAGCAATACAAGCGGTACACCGGCAAAGCCTATCCATGCACCGATAGCGGCAAGCAACTTAATATCTCCGTCGCCAAAAGCCTCGGGGTGTTTCCAAACCACAAACAAACTAGCTATTAACGGCATAAGCAAACCGGCACATGCGCCTAAAGCGCTATTTATAGGCGCGGGCACAAAGTTCGGTTCCGGAATAAGCAACCAAAATCCGTTCTGCGCGGCATATAAAAAGCCCAGAATCAGCAAAGGCAAAGTCAGCACATCTGGCAAGAGCATAAAACGCTTATCAACTTCCACCAACAGCAATAAAATCCATAAAAAAACAATATACCACCAAGTGAATACGGCATCAAAATTAAGCGCAAATAAAAAAGTGGCGGCGGCGCAAAAAATCCCCCAACCGATTGAACGCATCACATAGCGCTTAAACAGTTCCATATACGCTTCGTTGGTTTTGAGCTTTGTCCACGGCATATAGTGCGTCGGCACAAATATTTTGAGCCAAATCAGCCCCATTGGTGCCGGAATTTGCTTACCGATACGCCGCGCCAAATACGGAATAAGAAGCCCAAACAAAAAACCGCTGATAATATATGCCATAATTGCCTCCTTTGATATATCTTCCATAATGTTATATCACCACGCTTGCACAATCGAAACATACGCAAAACTTATTTTTTTGACATAAGCTCAACATTTCTTTTACCTTATATATAATAATCAAACAATAAAATTGCGTTAATAAAAAAGAAAAACCGCAGGTCATAAAGACGAGCGGTTTATAAAAATCAATCCAAGTCAGCATCATCTTGTGTTGATGGTGAAGGATAATGAACTGGATCGTCATCGTCTTTCGGCAGAAATTTTTTTACGCTGAAAATCCATTTCAACAACTCGGCTAAAAGAGCCAATGTTAAAAGAGATAATTTGACGATAAGTATCCACAAATAAATTCCCACAAACAAGGCAATCAGCACAAACAGATAACTGATGATGTAAGGGAAATCTGCCATTACAGCGCCGGTATGCAACAGTTCACCCGAAACATAGAAGATAAGTCCAAGACTCACCACAGCACTAAGCCGACTAATGACCTGTGTTACCCAGTGTTGATACATCAGGTAGCACGGAACAACAAAACGTAGAACAATGATATTATCTGTTAGTTTTTTGCTCACGTAGTCAGAAGCTTCTTTCTCATCAAGATCAAACATTTCACACACAGCAACAATGGCTGTCAGCACCAATAAGACTACCATTCCGGTTGTAAATAAATTTTCCATAATTTTTAATTTTATGTGTTAATACTGCTATTTTACAACAAGCCGAACATGGTTGGCGTGTTGAGGATTTTTTGTGTAGATGAATGGTGACAGCAGACGCTCTTGCCACTTTTTGTCGTTCAAATAAGCCAAGGTTGGTTCAACATAGTCACACCAGTAAAAACCAAAAGAAAAACATTCGGCTTCAATGCCGCATTCGGTCAAAATACCCACCGTGCGCTCAAACTTGTCGCGTCCGGCCATTAGGTGCATCGCTTGCCAGCGCGAAGGTAACCCGACCGGCTGCAAATAAGCCTTTGAAGTTTTTTTCACATAGTCTCGGGCTTTTTCCAAATCTGTTCCCGGTGCATCTGTTGCTTGAACCATGACGCCATTAACCATAATACCCCAAACATTATCCCGACGATAGAAGTCTAGATAAGGTAATGTGAACAGCATCGTCTTTCCACCATCAGCTGCCATATAAACAATGTCGCAAGGCGTTTTAACGGCATTATCAGGCAAGGTAATCTTTTTAGAAGAAGACGCCGACATCGTATAAAAAACGCCGATGCAAAACATCAGCCCGCACAACACTGCCGTCACATTGCTGTTCGGCCACACTAAACTACACACTCCTGTCGCACTTATCAGCACCACAAGGACATAAGATAATAACTTTTCCATAATTTAATATATTAAAAATTGATTTGTTGCGGAAAGTATAAACAAATTACTTTAAATGTCAAGTTTTCGTGTTGCCTTAATCAAAAATAAATCTTTTTGCAATATGCTAATGCAAAACGGAGAATTATGGTGAAAAAAATTTTCGGCATCATATTTTTGGCGATATGTTTGAACGGCTGTGCATCCATGAACTGGTGGGGCGGTTGGGGTTCAAACTCGGTCACGGTCAGCAAAGGAGATACGTTATACAGTATCTCTCGGCGCTATGGCGTGCCCATAAAAGATATGATTAACGCCAATCGTTTATCTCCGCCATATACACTCTATGTTGGACAAAGGCTGAAATTGCCAACTAAGCAATATCACACAGTGAAGCGCGGTGAAAGCTTATATGGTATCTCGCGGCTTTACAATGTTGATATCACAACTTTAAGTAAAATCAATAACTTACAAACACCTTATGCGTTGTCAGTTGGGCAAAGATTGTTGCTACCGGCATCTGTGTCTTCTAATCCGGCGCCGGCGCAAACGGCATCAGCAAGTTCCAATAAAACAGCTCCGGTCGCCGCCAAAGCCGCAACAACGGCGGTATCATCGGCATCAACACAAAGCTACACGCCACCGACAAGCAATCGCAAAACCAAATTTATATGGCCGGTTCGTGGCACTGTTATTTCCGGTTTTGGTAATTTGGGGAGCGGGCGCAAAAATGACGGCATCAACATTAAAGCTCCGTTGGGCACAGCAGTCCAGTCGGCAGATTCCGGAACAGTGGCATATGCCGGAAGCGAACTTAAGGGCTTTGGTAATTTGATTTTGATAAAACATACCGATGGTTGGATAACCGCCTATGCGCACAACGATAAACTTTTGGTGCGTAAGGGTCAAAAGGTGGCACGAGGTGAAAAAATTGCTACCGTCGGCAGCACCGGCAGTGTCACGACACCGCAATTGCATTTTGAAGTCCGTGCCGGCAAAAAAGCCGTTAACCCGCGTTCATATTTGCCATAAATTTATTCACATCATTTGATGGGCGAAGAAGCAAATTGTCTGAAAGATGTATTCCTTATCATCTTCAAAGATGACAATAAAGAAATAACGGAGCGCATATAAATACGAAGAAACACAAAAAACACCTCTCTGCAGAACAAAACTCGGAGAACGAGGCTAATAGAAAAAGGTTTTTCCAAACAGGAAAAACCTTCTTTAACAA
>OMQE01000041.1 GCA_900313155.1 uncultured Rhodospirillaceae bacterium
CGCGCAAAAATTCCAAATTTTTATTAGAAGTTTTTTGCAAATGTCCGCGTTTATTTATATAAAATATTTCTTCACAATTTTGCCAACCAATAAAAGATTCACGCATTTGATGACCATCAAGAAATACTTTTTTACCCATTTCTTTAGCAACAACCAACGACGGCAACCAGTGCTCAATACTACGTGAAATCAGTGGCGTAATAATTCTGGCTCCTTTATTGGATTTATATATTTCTCTAACGGCGTCGCAGCTGTCTTCAAAACTAAACTCATCTTCAAACACATCATCATTTTCTTTCATACCGGTAGAAGTAGAATCAGCCCCAATATGAGTAACATTATGTTCAGAAAGATATTTTTGTTCCTCCGGATTGTCGCCAGATAAACCGGTAAGAGATGCTAACACGCGATTATCGCCCGGATTTAAGTATCCAACTTCAGAAGGCGTAGAAACAAGATAGCCATAAGAACCAACAGTCGGATGCGAAACAGGTAGTGAACCAACCTTCAGCTCTTTGATTTTTTCATCTCGATATGGTTTTAAAATTTTAAATTGCGGAAAACTACCTTTCGGCAAATGATGTTGCCTCAATAAGCTGTAAAATCTATTTTTGGTATATTCGCTACCGAACATCGGCGGCATTTTCAGCTTATGCTCGTGTGCATATAAGGTCATATAAATAAGTTCGTCTAAATGGTCTGCATGGCTATGTGTGATAAAAACGGCATCAAGCGGATATTGAGCCTTCTGTCCGTCAGGTGTTGGCAAAAACATTCTGAAATCAGGCATATAAGCATCATATATGGCATTTTTTTCAATATGTTCTTCATTTTGCTCATCATTTTTCTTCTTTCCGGATGAAAGTTTTAATCCGGCATCTATCATAATTCGGCGTGTTTTGCCGTCCTCTTCATATTCAAGAACTTGGCAATTTGCACCAATGCCGTCATCATTGCCGGCTGGTACCCCGCCAACGAGCCATAACCTTGTTTGTCCGCCCTGCTTTACCATAACTTCAAACTCCCTTATTCATTCATTTGCCCCATTATACACAAAAATAGACAAAAGGCAACATCTTTTATGCAAAATATTGAATTTTTTTACTCTGTGAATATATCAAGGTTCAAAATAAAATATCAGGAGAAAAGAAATGTTCAAAAATTCGTATTTTAATTTTATCTTCAGCCTTGTGGTGGTCATGATTACCGGCATTTTGTGCAGTTGGTTCAATCGGGTAGGTATGGCAAATTTTTACGAACAAATTCAAAAATCGGCACTCACGCCGCCAAATATTGTTTTTCCAATTGTTTGGACCATTTTATATATTTTGCTGGTTTTGGCTTTTGATATTGTTCTCAATATTCATGATAAGCCGATTATGCCATCGGTTTGGTCGTTTATCGGCAACATGGCTTTGCAAGTGATATGGTGCTGGGTATTTTTCAATAACGGGCAATTTATGATTGGTCTGATTGTTCTCTTTGCGCTCGATATTGCCACAGCTGTTTTAATATGGCAATTCTACCGCTTAGACTACACAGCCGGACTGCTACTGTTGCCATATATGATTTGGCTGTTGTTTGCGACGTATCTGAATGCGGTTGTGGTTGCCCTAAACGGTAACAACTTTATCGCCTAAAAAGCATAGCGAAGTGCAAAAGAACAATAATTTTTGTTCCCGCAAGCACAGCCGGCAACGGCATCTTCTTCAACAAACGGCGTTGGCCGAAAACGATCATTCGGCCGCGCCACATTCAGCGGATATTTCACTTGAGGTTGAACCAAAATCCACTGACCGGCTTCATTTTGAATGCGTTGAGGTTTTGCTTCGGCAATTTGGCGGTCAATATCCGCTAAAGCTTTATCGTGTCCTTTATCATCGGCAACACCAAGAGCCACCGCTTGCAAACCCTGCGCCGACGTTCCCCAATCCATTTGCGCCAAAGCCACGCATATTTTGTGCGGCAAACCCTGATACGAAAGCTTAAATGTTGGTGTAAAATCTGCTGTCGGCAACGAATTTGCCACCACAATTTTGCCGCCGAAAACATTGCGCAATTCATTGTTCTGACCAACCATAGAAGGCGACACAACGCCAAATTTGATAAGTGCATACGTCGAAACAGTAAAACTTTCACCTTGCGCCGTGTGTGCCTGACGAATATTCTCTACCAACTGCGAAATTTGTGCCGTTGTTTCGTTCAACCGGTTTTGATCACGCACATGAACATAAGCGGTTTGTAACAACTTTGCGCCATATATCAGCACCGCACAGCCCAAAAATATCAGTGCCATTTTTCCGGCAGTTTTCCAACGTTTTAAGCGGATATCATCATCTTCACGGTCGGCACGCGCCCAATAGGCACGCATCCGTTCCAAGCCGTCCATCGCCTGTTGCTCTCTGCTGTTATTTTCGGGTGCCTCTTGCGCCATATATTTTTACCTTGTAATCCGTCCGTGGCAATGCTTAAATTTTTTGCCGCTGCCGCACGGACATAAATCGTTACGCGCCACATTTGCAAACATCGATTCGTCTAATGCCTGCGTCGGCTGTATCGCATCGTCGCCAACAACAGCGCCATCATGCACCGCCGACATTTTGCGATTTTGTTCTTTATCCATCGCCTGCTGCATTTGTGTTTGCGAATTGTCTTGAATAACCGTATGACAACTCACCACTGTCACCCGTTCTTTCAAAACATCAAGCAAGTCAGAAAACATTTTGAATGCTTCTTTTTTATATTCGTTGAGCGGGTCTTTTTGCCCATAAGCCCGCAAGCGAATGGTGTGACGCATCAAATCAAGCGTGGCAATATGGTCTTTCCACAACTGGTCCAAAACCTGCAACAAAATATATTTTTGCGCCATTTTACGCACACTCTCCGGCAATCCGGCATTACGCTCGTTCAAGCGATTATCCACTTCTTGCAAAATGCGCTCTTTTAAGCCCTCGCTGGTCATATCCGGCTCATTGCACCAATTAGACAGCGGTAAAACAAAACCGGTTGTTTGTTGCAAATCTTGTTTCAAGCCATCAATATTCCATTCTTCAGCCGAAGTCCCATAAGGAATATGCGCATCAATAATTCCGCCTAAATATTCATCACGCATATCTTTCAAGGTTTCCGACAAATCGTCCTCTTCTAAAATTTCGCGACGTTCTTCATAAATGATTTTACGCTGGTCATTCATCACATTGTCGTACTTTAAAATATCTTTACGAGCATCAAAATGGCTTTCTTCCACGCGTTTTTGTGCTTTTTCCAAAGCCTTGGTAATCCACGGGTGAACCAACGCCTCACCTTCCGGCAAGCCCAAACGGTGCAACACGTTAGACATTTTATCTGAACCGAAAATGCGCATCAAATCATCTTGCATGGAAAGGAAAAATTTTGATGTTCCGGGGTCACCCTGACGGCCGGAACGCCCACGCAATTGGTTATCGATTCGCCGGCTTTCATGACGTTCGGTACCCAAAATATACAAACCGCCGGCTTGAAGAACTTTTTCTTTGTCTGCCGCTACCTCGGCTTCTATTTTTTGTTTCAGCTCGGCAATTTGTTCCGGTGTTTCATCTCCTTTGAGCAATTCTTTAAGTTTCATATCCGGATTGCCGCCAAGCTGAATATCGGTTCCGCG
>OMQE01000058.1 GCA_900313155.1 uncultured Rhodospirillaceae bacterium
AAAAATAATCCGATTCTGATTGGTGAACCGGGGGTGGGAAAAACAGCCATTGTGGAGGGATTGGCACAGCGTATTGTCAACGGCGATGTGCCAAGCTCGCTTGCGCATAAACGCCTGATGGCGCTTGACATGGGTGCGCTGATAGCCGGCGCCAAATATCGTGGCGAATTTGAAGAACGCTTAAAAGCCGTTTTGCAGGAAGTGCAAAGTGCCGAGGGACAAGTGATTTTGTTCATTGATGAAATGCACACTGTGGTTGGCGCAGGGGCTTCGGAAGGTTCAATGGACGCTTCTAACCTGTTGAAACCGGCTTTGGCGCGTGGTGAACTGCATTGTATTGGCGCGACCACCTTAAAAGAATATCAAAAATATATTGAAAAAGATGCGGCGTTTGCCCGTCGTTTTCAGCCGGTATATGTTGGCGAAACGGATATTGCCGGCACGGTATCCATTTTGCGTGGTATTAAAGAAAAATACGAACTGCATCACGGTGTGCATATTTCTGATGCGGCACTGGTGGCGGCGGCAACAATGTCGGACCGCTATATTACAGACCGCTTTTTGCCGGATAAGGCTATAGATTTGGTGGACGAAGCTGCAAGTAAACTCAAAATGGCTATCGATTCGAAGCCGGAATTTTTGGACGAGATTGATCGTAAGTTGTTGCAATATAAAATTGAGCGGGAAGCCCTGAAAAAAGAACCGGATGCGGCATCTAAAGAACGCTTGAATAAGCTGGAAACGGAAATATCCGCTTTGGAAAAGCAATCAGCGGAAGAAACCGAAAAATGGAACGCGCACAAAAGCAATATTATTGAAGCCAACAAATTGCGTGAGCGTATAGATGCGGCACGTATTGAGGCAGAAAAAGCCTTGCGCGCCGGTTTATATGAAGAAGCAGGGCGTTTACAATATAAAGAAATTCCGGATTTAGAACAACGTTTGAAAACATTGCAGAGTCAGAGCGCTGAACAAACAACAGTAGAAACTGTTACGCCGGATATGATTGCGTCGGTTGTTTCTAAATGGACGGGTATTCCTGTTGATAAGTTGGTGGGTAGTGAACGCGATAAACTTTTGCATTTGGAAGAAAATTTGGCTAAGCGCGTGGTGGGGCAAAACGCCGCCATTACCGCGGTTTCTAATGCCGTTCGTCGTTCGCGCTCGGGTTTGAAAGACCCTAATCGTCCGATTGGCTCATTTTTATTTTTAGGTCCGACCGGTGTGGGTAAAACCGAACTGGCTAAAGCTTTGGCGGAGTTTTTGTTTGATGAAGAAGCGGCATATATTCGTATAGATATGTCAGAATACATGGAAAAGCATTCGGTGGCACGATTGATTGGTGCGCCTCCGGGATATGTGGGGTATGATGAAGGCGGTGTTTTAACCGAAGCAGTGCGTCGTCGACCGTATCAGGTAATTCTGTTTGATGAGGTGGAAAAAGCGCATCCTGATGTGTTTAATCTACTGTTGCAAGTGCTTGATGAAGGACATTTGACCGACGGCAAAGGGCGTACGGTAGATTTCAAAAATACCTTTATCATTCTGACATCTAATTTGATTACCGGTGAAACGGCAGATGTGATGAGCACGCTTAAAAACTTCTTTAAACCGGAGTTTTTGAATAGGCTTGATGAAATTTTGGTATTTAACGCGCTGAAAAAAGATGATATCCGCCGAATTGTTGATATTCAGACTGCGCTGTTGCAAAAACGCCTTGATGAACGCCATATAAAACTCGTTCTTGATGAAAAAGCCAAAAATTGGTTGGCTGATAATGGATATAGTCCGGAATTTGGGGCTCGTCCACTCAAGCGTTTGCTGGTCCAGTATTTGGAAAATCCGTTGGCAATTAAATTGTTGGACGGTGAGGTCAATGACGGTGATGTGGTGGCGATAAGCGCCGATTCCGACGGTCTGATAATCGGTAAACAGCGTTTGAATTAAGCTGATATACCCCATCTGAAAAGCACCGAAACAAAATCGGTGCTTTTGTATTTAGGGTCGGTTTTGAATTTTTTTGATGGTGTAATTGTTATTGGTGCTTGACAAAATATAAAGAATGGCGTAGTTTCAAAAAGATTTGTGATTTTTTATATAAAATTTATGTTGAATCCTTGCTCACAAATTTCGCCTTAAAAGCCGAAATTTACGAGCATCAAAAAAACAATCGCTTATGAAAAAGCAAGAGATGAACGAGGACCGAACATTCAGGCCCAGAAGGCAAATGTTCAAGGCAAAATTGACCCAAGGCGGCCATATTGCCATGTGGGAGCGAGGCGGAATGCACAAAAGCATTGGTAAAGCCACGCTGATTGCAACGCCGAAAGGCAATAAAACCGTTGCCTTAATGGTAAAACTGGATGACGAGCCAAACGGACGCCATGCATTGGTACAGGTTCATAAGGGGTTTATTATTGCTTATGGCACCGTGAAGTATGGCACGGAGAGCATTTGTCTTTATGTGGTTTCAAAAGTTCGTACGCAAAAAAGACTGGTGGAAGCACAACTGATAAATGAATTTTATCATGGTTCGTGGCTCCGGCCTCTGGAAGAACGCTTTGAGAAAATTGAAGCAGCTATGCACCAAATTTTGGCAACCCGTGATTGCGTTGAGCCGGTGTTTGTGACAATACCGCCTGAGCGTTTGGAAGCCATTGAAATATATAAACAAAAATTGGCTGGCGCCACTCCTTTGTGAGTGGCGTTTTTGCGTTTTATAGTGTAAAAAATTGTAAAGATATTGACGCACATACAAAAAAAATTGATACTGAAAATGTATGATTGAGTACGGAGGGGAAAATGCTGCAAAATTTTTTATCTGAACATTGGTGGGAAGGCGCAACTTTAGAAGATGTGTTTGAAGAATTGCGTAAAGGAGCCGAGGTTGATGTGCGTGGTGATATGGGAATTACAGCGTTTATGAAAGCGGTGTGTTTTAATGAAAATCCGGACGTGATTAAGGCATTGATAGACCATGGCGGAGATTTGGTGATGCGTGATGATTTCGGACGCTCACCGCTGATGTTGGCGGCAGAAACAAATCCTAATGCCGAGGTTGTAAAATTGTTGATTGAACAAGGAGCTGATGTTAATTATCAAAATGAGTATGGCGAGACGGCTGTTATGTTGGCTTGTCAGCATAACAACAATGCAGAAGTTGTTCGGATATTAGCAGATGCCGGAGCAGATTTGAATATTACCTATACATTGGGACGAACTTGTTTGATGATAGCAGCTGAAAACAATGAAAATCCGGAAATTATTAAAGTTTTGCAAAAATGCGGCGCTGAAGTTAATGCACGTGACGGTGTGGGTGAAACTGCATTGATGATGGCAGCAGCAAATAATCCTTCGTCCGAGGTTATTCAAACACTGATAAAAGCAGGCGCTTTAATAGATGCAACCAATAATTTTGGTGAAACGGCTCTGCATTTGGCGGCAGAAAGCAACCTCAATACAGATGTGATACGAATTCTTTTGGAAAATGGTGCCAATGCTAATATGCAAGATGCCGAAGGAGCAACACCTTTAATGAAAGCAACATATAATGAAATATATTCGGATATTATGGAACTTTTGCTGGCTTATGGGGCAGATGAAAATTTGCAAGATGCTTTTGGAAAAACATTGCAAGATTATGAAAATGAACGAGAAAAAGCCATGCTTGACGAAGATGATGAAGATGACGATGTTGATGAAGACGATGTTGATGAAGACGATGGCGAATACGAATATGTCAGCGACGAAGCAGCGGCAAATGAAATAGATGATGAATTTGGTGAAGAATACAATGCCGAAGATGAAATTGAAAAAGAATTTGGCGATGAAGAA
>OMQE01000044.1 GCA_900313155.1 uncultured Rhodospirillaceae bacterium
CGCTATAGCCCAAATTTTTCATCAATTTGGTCGGTGCGTTTAAAATATGTTTCGGCGGCATCAGAGAGCCGGTTTTTTTAGCGGCATCAATTGCTTTATGCATGGCCTTATATACACCGGCCGATTTCGGTGCCGTTGCCAAATATGCCACCAATTGCATCACCGCCAACTCACCTTCCGGCGAACCAAGACGCTCAAAAGTTTCAATACAAGCTGTTGCCTGCACCACCGCGTTCGGGTCGGCAAGAGAAACATCTTCAATTGAAAAACGCAATAACCGTCTGAGCAAATAGCGTGGATCTTCTCCGGCAACCAGCATTCGCGCCGCCCAATACAGGGCCGCATCAACATCAGACCCGCGCAACGACTTGTGCACAGCCGAAATCAGATTATAGTGTCCGTCACGCCCCTTATCATAGATTGGCGCACGCGATTGAATAATATGAATAATTTGGTCCTTATTAAAAATTTCGCCCTCTTGCGCATAAGACCAAATATTTTCAGCAATATTGAGCATATAGCGCCCGTCACCATCGGCAATTTCCTTAATAAAATCTCTTGCCTCATCATCTATCGGCAGTTTTTCACCTTCTTCTTTTTCGGCACGTTGCAATAATACCTCAAAATCATCAGCCGTTAGCCGATTGAGCACAAAAACCTGACAGCGCGAAAGCAAAGCCGAATTAAGTTCAAACGACGGATTCTCTGTGGTTGCACCCACCAAAATAACCGTTCCGTCTTCAACATAAGGCAAAAACCCATCTTGTTGCGATTTGTTAAAACGATGAATTTCGTCCACAAACAACAATGTCCCTTTGCCTTGAGTAGAGCGTCTTTCCTGCGCAAATTGAAAAACCCGTTTCAAATCAGCCACACCAGAAAAAACGGCGGAAATTTGCTCAAAATATAAGTTTGTATATTCGGCAATTAATCGCGCAATAGTGGTCTTACCGCACCCCGGCGGTCCCCATAAAATAAACGATGTCATTTTGCCCGATTTTATCATTCTGCCTAATGGCGCGTCATCTGCCACCAAATGATTTTGCCCCACAACTTCTTCCAGTTTTGTCGGGCGCAAACGGTCGGCCAGCGGACGTTTCACATTGCTTGAAAATAAAGTGTTGTCCATCGGTTTACTATCTTTCTCGGCTATTATTCATCACTTGCATTTTAGCTTCGTTTATTTTTTCTTTGATGTTTTCACGTTCGGCTTGTTGCTGTTCTTGCTGTTGCTGTTCCTTACGCTGTTCTAAAACTTGACGCTTATGTTCTTCAATAGATTTGCGTAATTCATCCACATCATTTTCTTTAGACTTGGTGTTTTCTTTTTCTAAAGCCTGCGTTTTATCATCTTCTTTGTCGTTTTTACCGCCTTTTTGAAAAGACTTGATAATCTCTTGACCGGTTTTGAACATTTTTTTCATATCTGAACCGGATTTCGTGGTATCCCAATCAAATCCGCCGCGCGAATCAAACAAATCTCCAAAATCAATACCGCCTGATTGCTTTTTTTGCCCCTTCTTTTTCGGCGCCAAAATTTTAGCTAACTCATCAGGTGTCGGCATATGCCCAATGGCTTGCGCAATTTGCTCCGGTGAAATCAAACATTCACTTAAATCAAGTTCAAAAATATTCACGCCGGTCAAATCGCACCCGCGTAAATCAACCCCACGCAAACTGACTTGGCGCAAATCAATGCGTTTTAAATCCAAAAGCGAAAGATTCAGCCGACTTAAATTAAGTTTATGCGGATAATATTTTGCCAAATATTCAACCAGCTCTTGCAGTTCTTCAATGGTGAGTTGATCCAAATCGGCGTCAATTAAAAGAGCATCTTGAATATCGGCATCAATCAGCTTAACACCATGTAATTTAGCGCCGCTGAAATTCACCCCGATAAGTTTGGCACCGGCAAAAGTTGCACCGGTCAAATCGGCATCGGTCAAATCGGCACCGCTTAAATCTGTACCGGTAAAGTTAACATTTTTCAAATTGGCGTGCGCCAAATTAACTTCTTGCATATTGCTACCGGAAAAATCGGCATTTTCAAAATTTTCACCGGCAAAATTACCGCCTTGCAAAACTTTTCCGCTGAAAATAATATCTTGCGTCAGCGAACCGCCGACCGGTACATTATCATATTTTTCAATCTGTTTAGAAATTGCCTGCCACGACTGACTGCGGCCGAGAACACCCTCGGCGCTCTC
>OMQE01000152.1 GCA_900313155.1 uncultured Rhodospirillaceae bacterium
GCTCAAATAAAGCAACAACCAACGCCGACAAACAACAATTCTGTTCAATCGAACATACTATCGGAAAAACCTGTAAATCCTAAAGCAAAACGTGCTTATAATTTGGTTAAAAAACCTCCTTTGACTGATTTAGACTTACGTAATATTGTGGCGGCAATGCTGTTATATCCGGAATTGATTGGGCAATATGAAGAGCGTTTGTCATCTTTTGAAATCGGGCGTTCGGCTATGGCAAAAATATTGCTGGATATTATTGAAATTCATCAGGAAGAAGAGCATCTGGACAGCGATATTTTGCTTGAAAAGGTCAAGCTCAATTTTATCGGTGAAATAGGCGATTTATGGGAACTCAATATGTATCGGCAACAAAAATTGAGTATGTCTGAACTTAATGCGCAAATCAATAACAGCTTAACCGTTATTCAACTCAAACAAATTGATGCTGATATTAAGGAATGTATGAACCTGATGCAAAATCAACCGACTGACTTGGAAGAAATCAACAGCCGCTATCAACAGCTGATTAAAGAACGCAATGCTCTGATTTTATCTCAAGAATAAAATTAAATAGCATCTGAAGATATAAAAACAAAAAAACAATTTGCTCCTTTGCATAAGGCTGAAAGATAACCCCGCAAAGAAGCAAACCTGTAATTTACTAATCTGACGTATTACTTATTTTTTAGTAACGATACCGCTGTTCACGTCTTTAACCGATACCGACAAATCGTCCGCAATACGAGCTGAACGACCGCGCAAAGCACGCAAGAAATACAATTTAGCCCGACGAACTTTACCTACACGAGAAACTTCAATCTTGGCAACATTCGGAGAATATAACGGGAACACACGTTCCACACCTTCACCGAACGAAATCTTACGAACTGTAAAGGAAGAATTCAAACCGTCATTTTTACGTGCAATGCAAACACCTTCATAAATTTGAATACGTTCACGATCGCCTTCTTTAACTTTGGTGTGAACACGCAAAGTATCACCCGGCTTGAAAATCGGCATATTTTTGCCTTCCATCAACTTTTCAATTTGCTCTTTTTCAATATTTTCAATAATGTTCATTTTTTTTACCTTTATGTTAGTTTGTTATTCTCTATACACCGGAATCTGTTGTAAATCAAGTATTTTTTTCCAACAAATCCGGCCGACGTTGTTTTGTTATTTGAAGAGCCTGTTCTTTTTGCCATTTGGCAACATTTTCATGATGACCGCTCAATAGAATTTCGGGCACCTTACGCCCCTTCCACTCTATCGGTCTGGTATATTGCGGATATTCCAGCAATTGGGTTTCGAAACTTTCGTTTTCGATAGATGCTGCATTTCCCAACACCCCCGGTAACAATCGCACAATTGCATCTAGCATAATCATTGCGGCCTGTTCACCGCCGGTCAGAATATAATCGCCGATACTGATTTCTTCGATGTCATATTCTTCCAGCACTCGTTCATCTATTCCCTCAAAGCGTCCGCAAATAATCATCAACTCATTAAGTTTGCTTAATTCGCGAACCTTTGCTTGTGTTAAAGGCTTGCCTTTCGGACTCATATAGATAATTTTTTCGCCGTTATGCTGATGCTCTATTGCTGCACCCAACACATCAGGACGCATAATCATTCCGGCACCGCCGCCACAAGGCGTGTCATCAACCGAACCATGTTTATCAAACGCATAATCCCGAATGTTGACAGCATCCAACGACCAAATATTTTCTTTCAAAGCTCTACCGGTGAGCGAAGTTCCCAAAAAACCAGGGAAAATTTCCGGAAAAATCGTTAAGATTTTAGCTCTGAAAGTCATCTATTTTATGTCCTCATCATCGTCTTTGGCATAAACCATAGTTGCCGACGAAACAATGATATATCCGTGTTCAATATCAATGGTAGGCACATATTGTTCGGTAAACGGCAAAAGTTCCGTTTCTTTCTGTCCGGTTAGTTTAATTTCAATAATCTCTCCGGCGCCGAAATTTTCAAACCCGACAACACTCCCTATTTTATTATCCGGTGTTTTCAAACAAACATTTAAGCCGACAATATCGCCCTTATAAAATTCGTTTTCTTCCAACTCCGGCAATGCGTCGCGCGGCACATATAGTTCCGTCCCGACCAAGGTTTCTGCCTCATTACGCGTTTCAACACCTTTAATTTTAACGCGCACATTGCTTGAACTCATACCTAAAACTTTTAAGGAAAACTGGCGGCTGGCATCTTTGTTTTCCGCTACCCCGAATTTATCAAGGTCGGTCGGATTTTTAGTCTGGCTTTGCACCTTGACCTCACCACGAATACCGTGAACGGCAACAATTTTACCAATACAAATCCGTTCGTTCATTACCTTAAAGTCCTTTCCTTAGGCTCAAAATAACCACTTAATTTTTACGTTACTGAAAATTATTCAGCTTCTGCAGCCGGTTCGGCTTCAGTTGCAGCGGCAGCAGCGGCTTCTGCAGCAGCGGCAGCTTTTGCTTCTTTTTCCTTCAATCTTTCCAAAGCTTTGGCTTTAGGAGCAGATTTCTTTGGTTGTTCAACCATTGTCGGTGCTGCACATAAACCCAAGTTAGCAAAGATTTTTTGCAGTCTTTCGGTCGGTTGAGCACCTTTAGACAACCAAGCGCTTACCTTTTCTTTGTCAACCACAACTCTGTTTTCGTTATCTTGAGGCAACAACGGATTGTATGCACCCAATTTTTCAATATATCTACCGTCGCGCGGTGCTCTTGCATCGGCTGCAACAATATGATAATACGGACGTTTTTTAGAACCGCCACGAGATAATCTGATACGAACTGCCATTTTTATTTCCTTTCAATATACTAGCGTTCATTTTCCTAAAACGGAAAATTATTTTTCATTCCCCCCGGCATTTTGCCGAACGGATTACCTTTTAACAACTTGGCTATCGACGACAAACCGCCGAATTTGCCCATTTTTTTCATCATTGTTGACATTTGCTCATAAGATTTAAGCAAAACGTTAACATCGTGAACTTCAACACCGGCACCAGCCGCAATCCGCCGTTTGCGTGAAGCCTTGATAATATCGGGATGCGCACGTTCTTCTTTGGTCATTGAAAGAATAATCGCTTCCTGAGATTTCATCAGTTTATCGCCCACACCGGATTCTTCAATCTGTGCCTGAAATTTAGACAACCCCGGAAGCATACCTATAATACTCCCTACACTGCCCAATTTTTTCATTTGTTGCATCTGGCTCAACATATCGTTCAAATCAAAAGAACCTTTGAACATTTTGTTAGCCATTTGCTCGGCTTCTGCCCGATTAACGTTTTCCATGGCTTTTTCAACCAGGCTCACCACATCGCCCTGCCCTAAAATTCGGCCGGCAACACGGTCTGCATGAAATTCCTCAATATCATCAAGTTTTTCACCCGTGCCTAAAAACTTAATCGGCGCACCTGCCACCATTTTCATCGACAAAGCCGCACCGGCGCGCGAGGTACCATCCATACGTGTCAGCACCAAACCGCTCACACCAACTTTGTCATTAAATTCTTTTGCCACATTGCAAGCTTCTTGCCCGATAAGAGCATCAGCCACCAACAATGTTTCAGTCGGATTCGCCATTTTTTTGACTTCCGCCGCTTCGTTCATCAAATTTTCATCAATTTGCAAACGACCGGCAGAATCCAAAATCAGCAAGTCATACACACCGTTTTTTGCCGTTTCTATCGCCCGTTTGGTAATATCTAACGGTTTTTGACCGGCAATAATCGGCAATACATCAACTTCAATTTGTTTGCCAAGCTGGGCTAATTGCTCTTGTGCCGCCGGACGATAAATATCCAGCGAGGCCAGCAAAATACGCTTGTTTTTCTTCAATTTTTTTGCAATTTTTGCTGCTGTTGTGGTTTTACCCGAACCTTGCAGACCAACCAGCAAAAACACCACCGGTGCCGGCGCATTAAAATTAAGCTCCGTATTTTCGGCACCCAGTAATTTAACCAGTTCATCGTGCACAATTTTAATAACCATTTGCCCCGGCTGAACCGATTTAACCACCTTCTCACCCAAAGCTTCGGTTTTAACATTAGCAATAAAGTCTTTAACCACCGAAAGAGATACATCGGCTTCCAAAAGCGCCACGCGAATTTCGCGCATGGCATCGTCAATATCTTTTTCAGAGAGAACACCGCGAGATGTTATCTTTGCAAAAGCTTGGCTGAGCCGATTTGTTAAACTTTCAAACATTAAAGCCTTATCCTTTTGTATAACAAACAAATTTACGCCAGTGTGCGAACCCTCGCTGACTGACGGAACTCCTTAGAGTCACTATTTTTACGGCATTTTCAATGGTAAAAATTCTCTAAATTCGCTCTTTTATACGCCACAAAATCCTTATTGTCAAGCATTTTTATAGTTTTTTTTTACAAAAATAAACGCCCTATTTTTACGATAAGGCGTTTAAGATTATTGTTATCTGAAAAATGACTTAAGCGTCTGCTTCTTCCGTTTTTGGCTCGGCAATAACTTCTTCAGCCATTACTTCCGTTGCCTCAACTTCAGAATCGCCATCCTCGTCAATTTCTTCATCTGTTCCCTCGTCAGCATCAAGTTTGGTTACCGAAACAACACGTTCATTATCGGCCGTGCGGAACAAAATCACGCCCTGTGTCTTACGACCGGCAATGCGAATATCATCAACCGGCATTCTAATCAGCTTGCCGCCATCGGTGACCATCATAATTTCTTTATCTTCCTCAATTGGGAACGAGCTGACAACTTCCTTATTGCGCGGCGACATTTCCATATTGGCAATACCGCTACCGCCACGACCGGTTACACGATATTCGTATGACGACGAGCGCTTACCATAGCCGGTTACCGTCACCGTTAGTAAGAACTCCTCTAACTCTTGCATTTGCGCAAATTTTTCAGGCGTCAACAAGTTCAATAAACCGGTCTGGTCTGCTGTCATACAACTAATTTCACCGGTTTCTGCATCAACCTTCTTCATGGCGCCGGCCACTTTCAAATATTCGTCACGTTCTTCGGCATTAGCTGTAATGTGTTTCAAAATAGACATTGAAATCACCTCATCACCTTTGGCTAACTTAATGCCACGCACACCGGTAGAATTACGTCCGACAAACACACGCAAATCGGCCACTGGGAAGCGAATACACTTACCCAAGCGCGTTGCCAACATAATATCGTTATTATTATCGCACAGTGCCACATTGACCAGTTTGTCGCCATCATCAAGCTTCATCGCTATCTTACCGTTAGCCTGAACACGAACAAAATCCATCAAACTATTGCGACGAATATTACCGGTTGCCGTGGCAAAAGCGATAGATAAACCTTTGCACTCTTCCTCATTTTCCGGCAGTTTCATAATTGCCGTAATATTTTCGCCGTTTTCAAGCGGTAACAGGTTAATAAACGGCTTTCCTTTAGATGTCGGCGACCCAAGCGGCAGTTTATAAACCTTCATCTTATACACAATACCGCGGCTGGAGAAGAACAA
>OMQE01000001.1 GCA_900313155.1 uncultured Rhodospirillaceae bacterium
CGCCAGTTTTGCTTGTTGTTTAGTGCTTAAATTTTGATATAACACGGCATATTCGCTTTCCGGCCGTCCGTCACAAATTTTACCATACAAACGTTTGGAAACAGAAAACGGATAAGTGCCGTCAATCAGCTCAATTTTGTGGATTTTTCCCTCAAAATACGGCATTAAATGCGGATAAATTGCATCAATTATCAGTTTCTCACGTTGCATGGTCTGCCAGATTATTTCCGCTTTCGGAAAACGCAAAATATAATCATCGGCATAATAAGCAACCGAGCGTGAACCGCTTTGCAAACGCGTAATATTCTTAATTTCCGAAAAACCGCTATCTGCCAAAATTTTGCGGATTAAATCAAGATTATCAGCATTTTCTTTAGTTAAAAAGCCCATATTTCCTCATTTGTTTTGTTCTTGGGGCTGATTTTATGGTTAATTGATTAAGTTTTAATTAAAACAAAAATACCGTCGGGTTTTATGCCGGCGGTATTTTTTTAACAGTTCTTAACAGTTCGTCAAAATGTATTATTCAATCGCAATTAAACTGTTCGGGCGGCTGTTTAACGACTGATTTAATGCCCGAATAATCTTATTTTGTTCAACTGCATCATTCGGTGTAATCACCTTACCGCAGGCATCTACTCTTTGCTTCAAAGCGTTATCGTCAGCATTGTGATAAAAATCTGTTGCATACGACACAATTTGCTGGTAACGCGCTTCAGCCACCCCGTTAGATGCCGCATAATAAGCACCGGCTTGCGCCATATGCTTATTTTCGCCCTGCCCTAACAAATCCAAACAATAAATAACCTCCTCGGCACCATCTGTCATACCTTTATGAAATGTTGACGGTTGCGGAATACGAACTTTAACCGGAGCCGGTTTTGGTTGAGCAATCTTCTTCGGCTGAGCCGGTTTTTTCGGTTGTGGTTTCGGAGCCACTTTCGGAGCAACCTTTTTCGCCGGTTGAGCTTGCGGCTTTGCTTCTGTTTTAGCTTCAATAGCTTTTTGGGCTTCTTTTACCTGTTTTTGCGCATCTTCAACTTTTTTCAATGCTTCCTTATTTTGTTTTTCGGCATCTTCCAAAGCTTTGCTTTTTTCAGCCAATGTTTTTTCAAGCATTGCCAATTTGCTTTCTAAAATCAGGGCTTTTGTTTCAGCTTCTTCCTGTGCGGCTAAAGCTGTTTTTTCGGAATCGCGTGCTCTTTCCACCTCAGCGGCTGCTCTCTGAATAAGCTGACGCTCGGCCGCTATGGTATTTACCTCATTACTTTTTGCAATCTTTTCATTAGCGGCTTGCATTTCAGCCAAAACAGCTGTCACATTCTGCACATTTTTCTTTTCGGCAATTTTCAGCGGCGTCCACCCTTTTTCGTTAGCCGCGTTTAAATTAGCTCCACTGTTGAGCAAAAGCCTTGTCATTTCGGCATTATCGGTAGCAATGGCATAATGTAAAGCTGTATTACCTTGTTCATTTTGTGCATTCACATCTTCTCCGGCAGCTAAAAGCTGTTGCACAGCCTCAAGATTTTTGCTTTTCACACCATTAATCAAATCTTGCACCGATGCTTGAGCACAAACGCTGGAAGCCAAAAGCACCGCTAAAGCACCTGTTAAACTCTTTTTCATCCGTTTTTCTCCTTATGTTTATCCAATATTCGTTATCATAACCGATTTTATGTATTTTGCAACATTTTTTAAAAGGCCTCCTCCTACAAGAAAGAAGCCTTTATTTTGTTATTCTTCCGGTAATTTAATTTCAATATGCAAATCTTTAAGTTGTTGTTCGGTCACCGTGTTTGGTGCTTGCATCATCAAATCTTGCGCCTTACCGTTAAGCGGGAACAAAATCACGTCACGAATAATTGGCTCATCTAACAACAACATCACCGTGCGGTCAATTCCCGGAGCACAACCGGCGTGTGGCGGTGCGCCATATTTAAACGCGCTAATCATACCGCCGAATTTACTGTCAACAACGCTATGGTCATAGCCGGCAATTTCAAATGCCCGATACATAATTTCCGGCAGATGGTTACGCACCGCGCCCGATGCCAACTCAACCCCGTTGCATACCATATCATATTGATAAGCCAGAATATCAAGCGGATTTTTACCATTCAACGCCTCTAAACCGCCTTGCGGCATAGAAAACGGATTATGCGAAAATTCAATGGCACCGGTTTCTTCATTTTCTTCATAAAACGGGAAATCTACCACCCAACAAAGTTTGAAGGCGTTTTTATCAAACAAGTCTAATGCCTCGCCCAATTTATTGCGCACAATACCGGCAAACTTATTGATTTTCTTTCCACCCATAAACACAATGGCATCACCGTCTTTTGCGCCAAACATACTCTTCAGCTCTGCCAATTTTGCCTCATCAAAAAACTTGGCAATTCCTTTGGCGCCGCCATCTGCAAAAGCCACATAAGCCATACCGCCAAAGCCTTCTTCTTTGGCAAATGCGTCAAATTTATCAAAGAATGAACGAGGTTTGTTGCCGGCATTTGGTAAAACAATGGCGCGAATTTGCTCTCCGTTTTGCGCTTTTTCATCATACACGCCAAAACCGGAATGATTAAAGAACGATGTGGCGTCAGATATGGTTAACGGGTTACGCAAATCCGGCTTATCACTGCCGTATTTTAACATTGCTTCGCGGAACGGAATGCGCACAAACGGTGCTTGGTCAACCTTTTTACCATTAGCAAATTCATTAAAAATAGACCCCATTGTTTTTTCCATCACCGCAAAAACATCTTCTTGAGTTACAAAGGACATTTCCATATCTAGCTGATAAAATTCGCCAGGAGAACGATCGGCACGCGGGTCTTCATCTCTGAAGCACGGCGCAATTTGAAAATAGCGATCAAAGCCCGATACCATAAGCAATTGCTTAAATTGTTGCGGCGCTTGCGGTAGCGCATAGAACATGCCCGGATGAACGCGTGACGGCACAAGGTAATCCCGAGCCCCTTCCGGAG